>JALYOB010000251.1 GCA_030857085.1 Acidobacteriota bacterium
ACACCAACGCGCACAGCGCGTGAACCACCGACAACCGCCAACTATTCAAACAACGTGGCCGCCCTCACCTCCGGCACGATCAACACCGCGTCATACCCCCACAGCAACCGCTCAAGCTTCGGATCGAGCGTTCCCAGCTTGCCGCGGGCGAGTGGTACGCGCAGCGGGCGGAGGTCGAAGAGGCTCCACTCCGTGGGCGATGCGGCGTCGAGGATCGGCTTCATGTCCCACGGCAGTTCTTTCACCGGATCGTACGGCGCGCGCTTGTCGTCGTCGTTCGGGGAGAACGGGCGGTGGGCATTCGTGTAGCCGCCGCGCGGCAGGACGAGCAGTTGAAAAGAGCGTGTGCCGTTCGCCGCCGCGAGCTCGGGGAGCATCGTGCCGATGTCGTACACGCCCGTGAGCGATCGCCCGCGCATCACGTGATACGCGCCGAGCTTCACGAACACCTTCGGCTTCGCCTCCCCGTTCACCACCGCCGCGCGATACGCCTCGCCGAACAGACGCTTCATGAGCAGCGATCGCTGCTGGTTCGACTCCCACCCGCTCGTGCCGTTGAGCCGATAGATCTCCCGGCTCTCATCCAGCGCATCGATGAGCTGCAGCGCCGCCGGTGACGCACCGCGAAACGCTGTGCGCAATTGCGCAAAGTCTTCCGTCGTCGCGTTGAAAAAGAACACCGCGCCCGGGTTCTTCGTCTTCCGCATCTCCCCCTCTCCCGCCCGCGACCGCGCAAGCAACTCCTCCGCAACCCCGCGCGCTTTCGCATTCGGCGCGAGCGACACGAGCCGCTCGAAGTGCGCCGTCGGCGAGAGGATGAACTCCTGATCGATGCCCCAGACCGTCCCGCGCCGCCCGCCGTTCAACTGCATGGCAGTCGCATAGAACTGCGCCTCTTCTTTCCAGCTGAGGAACGGCAGCGCTCCCGGATATCTGCGATTGAACTCCGCCACCTGCGCAAACGGGGCTTTTCCCTCGAGCCGCTCGAGCGAGTACGGCCCCACTTCCATCACCACGTGCCGATAGCCGCTCTTCCATGCGTCCGGAAGGAGGGCTGTCGCGAATTCGGCAATGTCGGCCGTCCCATGCTCTTCTCCCAAAAGAAAGAACTGGGTGGAGGCAATCTCCCGCCGCAACAGCTCCGCCCCCGGCCCGCCCACCCGCCCCTTCTCGAACGTCACCGCCACCCTCCCCTTCTGCAGTGCCTCGGTCAGCGGGTGCTGCGCGGATGCGGTGAGTGCGAGGAGGAGGCAGATGGCCAGTCGTTTCATTGCGCGGTGGATTGTACGGGGGACGACGAGAGGCCTCCGGCGGCCGGGGCCATGGGCCCCGGACCCCATATGCAGGCCTAGCCTCCGCGACACTCGTGCGAATACAAAAGACTGTGTCGCGGAGGCTAGGCCTGCAAGCGGGGTCCGGGGTCGTGACCCCGGCCGCCGGAGGCCCCCGGTCGTCCCCCGTACAATCACACGCAATGAAGCGACTGGCGATCTGCCTCCTCCTCGCCCTCACTGCCTACGCCGCCGAACCGGCGTACGCGCCGGATCGCAAGCCGGGCGAAGGCGAAGGGCCGTTCAAGCGGCTCATCATCCGCGGCGCCACCGTCGTCGACGGCTCCGGCGCGCCCCCCATCGGCCCGATGGACATCGTCATCGAAGGCAATCGCATCGTCGAAGTGCGCAGCGTCGGATTTCCCAAAGTCGAAATCGATCCCAAACGCCGTCCGCAGGACGCGACGCGCGAGATCGACGGCTCCAAGATGTACGTCCTCCCCGGCTTCATCGACATGCACGGCCACGCCGGCGGCGAAGAACAAGGCACCACCGCCGAATACGTCTTCAAACTCTGGCTCGCGCATGGGATCACGACCGTCCGCGAGCCCGGCTCCGGCAACGGCCTCGAATGGACCGTGCACGAACGCGATCGCAGCGCGCGCAACGAGATTGTCGCGCCGCGCATCATTCCCTACGTCTTCACCGATGCCGGCATGTGGGAAGGCGGCCGGATCAACTCCCCCGAACAGGCGCGCAAATTCGCGCAATGGGTCGCAAAGAACGGCGGCGCAGGACTGAAGATCCTCGGCGGCGGCGATCCCGTCTTCGATCCCGAAATCTTCGCCGCCCTCGTCGACGAAGCGAAAAAACTCCACCTCGGCACGACCACCCACTTGTCGCAGATGGGCGTCGCACGCAACAACATCCTCCAGGCCGCCCGCATGGGACTGGATGGAATGGAACACTGGTACGGGCTGCCCGAGGCTTTGTTCGAGAGCCGGACCATCCAGGACTATCCGGCGGATTACAACTACCTCGACGAACAGCATCGTTTCGGCAACGCAGGACGGCTCTGGAAACAGGCCGCGGCGCCGGGATCGGCGAAGTGGAACGCGGTGATGAACGAGCTGATCGAGCGGAAATTCAACCTCGATCCGACGTTCACCATTTACGAAGCGAGCCGCGATCTGATGCGCGCGATGAATGCCGAATGGCATCAGCGCTACACACTCCCCTCCCTCTGGAAGTGGTACGAGCCGAGCCGCAAAGCGCATGGCGCGTACTGGTTCAACTGGACCACCCAGGACGAGATCGAGTGGAAGAACAACTACCGCCTCTGGATGGCGTTCGTCAACGAGTACAAGAATCGCGGCGGCCGCGTGACCACCGGATCCGACTCCGGCTACATCTACAAACTCTATGGCTTCGACTACATCCGTGAGCTCGAACTGCTGCAGGAAGCAGGATTTCATCCGCTCGAAGTGATCCGCGCCGCGACCATGCACGGTGCAGAAGCATTGAGCTCCGCGACCGGCAAACGCCCCGACTTCGGCCTCGTGCGCGCCGGCATGCTCGCCGATCTCGTGCTGGTCGAGGAAAATCCGCTCGCCAATCTCAAAGTGCTGTACGGCACCGGAGCCATTCGCGTGAACGACCAAACCGGCAAGCCCGAGCGCGTCGGCGGCGTGAAGTACGTGGTGAAGGACGGAATCGTGTACGACGCGAAAGCGCTGCTCGCGGACGTGGAGCGGATGGTGGCGGCGGCGAAGAAGTAGTTGAAAGATCGCGCAGTCAAGGATGGCGTGACTCGGGCCGCCCCTCATCCGCCCTTCGGGCACCTTCTCCCCGCGTCGCGGGGAGAAGGGCTGCCTGCGAGCACTGTGCGCGAGCTGCCGCGCGGTAAGGCTTCACGATCACCAGGTCGTGCGTTCTGTTGCCCCTCTCCCCGCTTGCGGGGAGAGGGTGGCCGAAGGCCGGGTGAGGGGACTCACGCCTGCAAGGCAGGCAACGGCGCGTCCGCAATCAACGGCTTCGGGGCGCAGCACGCCGCGCGCAGCGCGCGCTGATCGCGCTGCATCTGCGCGTCGGCGGCGAGTGCGGCGAGCACCGCTTTCACCACCTTCGCCGCCTGCGGGTCGGGCAGCTTCGCGAGACGGTAGTGCATCCACTTTCCGTCGCGGCGCGTAGAGACGAGCCCCGCGTTGCGCAGATACGCGAGGTGGCGCGAGATCTTCGGCTGCGGCTCGCCGAGGATTTCGACGAAGTAACAGACGCAGACCTCGCCGAGGGCCACGAGGTTGAGCAGGCGGAGACGGGTGCGGTCGCCGAGGGCCTGAAACAGCACGTCGAGCGGAACGGAAGGTTTTTTCATATTCGCCTTGACGAATATTACCTCAGGGCCTATACATATCCGCAGAAGCGAATATGAAGGAGCCACAAATGAGTGACCTCAAAGCCCATGTCTCGATCAACGTCCGCAGCGTCGCCGACAGCGTCGCGTTCTACAGAAAGATGCTCGGCATCGAGCCGGCAAAAGTGCGCAGCGGCTACGCAAAGTTCGACATCCAGAGCCCGCCGCTCAATCTCGCCCTCAACGAAGTGCACGATCTCGCCGGCGCCGGCGCCCTCTCGCACCTCGGCATCCAGGTCACCTCGACCAAGGACGTTCTCGCCTATCGCGAGCGCTGGGCCGAACGTGGCCTCGTGACGCGCGACGAGATGCAGACGAACTGCTGCTACGCCACGCAGGACAAAACGTGGGTGCGCGATCCGGACGGCAACGAATGGGAAGTCTTCGTCGTGCTCGAAGACAACCTGCCCGAGGTCGCGAAGACGAGTTGCTGCTCCACGGCGTGACCTACAATCGCGGGATCGTGAGCGCGGCGAAACCTCCACAACAAAGCTGGTTCGTGGTCGTCGTCGCCGCGCTCCTCCTCGCCATCGTCACCGCGTCACGATTCGCCTTCGACGCGCTCGAACGGCATACCCGCCTCGCCGATCCCGCCGTCGTCTTCATCGTCTACGCCACGGGCAGCGCGCTCTTCCTCGCCATCATTTTCCTGCTGCGCCGCGAACGTCTCGCCGGACGTCAGGTCCTCAAACCCGCGCTGCTGATCGTGCTCACGCTCGCGAGCATCGCCGCGCTGCAGACTTTTCTCGCCGCAAAGTTCAACGACCTCGGATGGCCTCGGGAAGCGCAGTACTACGGCTCATGGCTCATCGCGATAGTGAGCGTCGGGTTGATCGCGGAAGAAATCCGCAAACGCGCAGGCATCGCGTTGCCGCGCGCGTGACGTTCACGCCACCGTCAGCGTCGACGCCTCTGCTGCTTCGAGCCGCGCGATCTCCACGACCACGTCGCCGATCCGCACTTCACTCCCGCGGCTGAGCAGATCGGTCGGGCCGCTGACCCGCCGTCCCGCGACGAACGTCCCGTTCTTGCTGCGCAGATCTTCGATGCGCAGTGCGTCGCCGGTGACGTCGAGCCGCGCGTGCACGCGCGAAACCGACGGCGCGTCGATCGTGATCGCGCAATCGCTCCGCCGTCCGATCAGATGTCCGCCCACCGGCAGCATGATCGAGCGTCCCATCCAGCGCACCGACACGATCGCCCGCGGCTCGGTGCTCTTCTCCTCCGCCACGTCAGCCGCGAACGCGTAGCCGTAGCCGAACACGGTGCGAATCACATCCGCGCGGCCGCCCCGTTCCTCGAGCGCGCTGCGGATCTCGAGCACGAGCGTCTTGAGATTTGCTTCTTCGACCACGCTCCCCGACCACACATGTTCGAGCAGATCGCGCTTGCTGACCGCCTTCGGCCGCTGCGTCACGAGATACTCGAGCAATCGATAGGCGCGCGGCGTCAGCCGGACCGGCGCACCACCGCGCAAGAGTGCCTTCTGGTCGGTATCGAGACAGAACTGATCGAAGAGGAAGCGCCCCATGCCGAGAAAAAACCAGATCGCTACCAGCTCTTTACGACTTTCGTTGGATGAATGCGGATGATGCAGCAGCGATGGAGATCATGCAATGCGGCAGAGCGAACTGATGGGCCTCGACCGCTTCGCGGGTAGGGATTCGCTCCTGCGCGATCTCTCCTTTTCTGGTAGCTTCCCAGCCAAACATCGCACCATGATCGGCGCCCGCATCGGCCACATTCGCGTTACCGGTGTCCTCGGACACGGCGGAATGGGAGAGGTGTATCGCGGCGCGGACGAGCGCCTCGGCCGCACGGTCGCGCTCAAAGCGATTCGCGCCGACCGCCGCCTCAGTGCCGAGGCGCGCGGACGGTTTCTGCGTGAGGCGCGGACGCTTTCTTCGCTCGATCATCCGAACATCTGCCGCATCTACGAGTACATCGAGGCCGAAGAAGGCGACTTTCTCGTTCTCGAATTGCTCGAAGGAGTGACGCTCGACGTCGCAATCGCGCGTGGCCTGAGTCGCGCGCGCAAGCTCGCCATTGCCATCGACATCGCGGATGCGCTCGCGGCTGCGCACCGGAAGGGCATCGTGCATCGCGATCTCAAACCGGAGAACGTGATGATCGCGCCCGACGGCACGGTCAAAGTGCTCGACTTCGGCATCGCCCGTCAGCAGGAAGAAGAAGAACCCGCGGCGGCAGCCGTCGAACGGCCGATCGAAGAGGCGGAAACGCTGATCTTCACGCTGCACGGCGTCTCGAACCCGGCTTCCGATGCCGTCAACGCACCGATGACCGCGGCGGGCATCGCCGTCGGCACGCCTGCCTACATGAGTCCCGAGCAGGCGCGCGGCCGCATCGCCACGCCTGCGAGCGACATGTACTCGTTCGGCCTCGTGCTGCAACTGCTGTTCACCGAACACGAGCCGCATCCGATGGATCTCACCGCCTCGGAGCTCATGCTGCGCAATGCGTCTGGCGTGAGCGAGCCGATGGAGGGGCAGTCGCGCGACATCACCACGCTCATCGAGCGGCTGAAGAGCCTCGCCGCAGCCGATCGTCCGACCGCGCTCGAAACTCTCGCCGTGCTGCGCCGCATCACTGACGCGCCGCGCCGCCGCATGCGTTACGCCGCACTCGCGTTCGTGCTCACCCTCATCGCCATCGGTGCGATCAAGTACGTCGCCGACATCACCGCCGCGCGTCGCGACGCGGAACGCCGCCGCCGTCAGGCCGAAGAACTGGTGAGCTTCATGGTCGGCGATCTGCGCACGAAGCTCGAAGCGGTCGGCCGCCTCGACGCGCTCGATGGCGCGGCCACGCGCGCGGTCGACTACTTTGCGTCGCTCGATCCATCAGAGTTGAGCGGCGATGACCTGCAGAAGAACGCGCTCGCACTCGCGCAGGTCGGCGAAGTGCGGATGGATCAGGGAAAGCTCGACGCGGCCGCGCGTTTGTTCAATGAATCGATCCGCTTCGCCTCCGCGGCCGTGGCACGCGATCCGAAACGGCAAGAGTGGCAGCTCGCCCTTTCGAACGCCGAGTTCTGGGCGGGCGAGGCAGCG
>JALYOB010000252.1 GCA_030857085.1 Acidobacteriota bacterium
GAGGTATCGGTAAACGGCGCGGGCGCGCTACGGATGGACGGCAGCGTCGGTGGCGGCGGTGGGACGGGCGAGGTCGTCGCGGCAGCAGCCGGAGCTCGCGTGGTAGAAGAAATCGTCGAGGGATGCGGCGGCGAACCAGCAATCGCAGTTCGCGCACTCTACGAGCTCAGGTGCTGTCATTCGTCCATCTCCGACGGGGGAGTTTGCAAGATTGTCGCCGGGTTGGGTTTGGCGCCTGGCGGCGTGGGTTGGGCGGTTGTCCGTTGTCCGTTTGGGGGGATGCATGGGACGGCGGAAAGGTGTCGCAGACGCTCCAGCGCCGGGTGCAAGTCAACGCACGCGTTTCCGGCCGGTGTCCTTTGCGGCCGGAGCGTTTCCGCGCTCTTGTTTCAAGCGGTCCGCCAGAAACACTTTCAACAGCGATTGGTAGGGGACGTCCCGTTGGTTTGCGAGCAACTTCAGCTCCGCGATCATCGACTCCGGCAAACGGAGCGAGATCGTGCGCAAGGTCGGGCGTAGATTCGGCGCAATCAGTTTCTGCGCCGTAGACCAATCGATGTAGTCGGTCGAATCTTCCTTCGCCCAGAACTCGCGCTCGGCGTCTTCGCTAGTGAATGTTGGAATCTTCTTTCGTGCTGTCATATACCCGCCGCTCGCGAGCGTTCATGTCTCGCGTTGAGATGATCCGAACCAGCCGGTGTCGGACTGTGAACGAAACGAATAACCAACGTCCGCGATTGCTCTGACCGAGCGCAAAAAATCGTTGCTCGGTAGCCGAGTGCACCTCGTCGGGAGCATAGATGATGGGCACGTTGAAGAAGACCTCTTCTGCCTCCCAATCCGTGACGCGATGCGACCAGTTCTTGCCGATGTTCCCGTCGTCCCAGTCGAAACCTTCCCACGTCGACGGGTCCAGGAGCATCGGTGATGTATATAGCATACGTATACAGAACCGACAACCGAGAACCGACAACGGACAACGGACAACGGACAACCGAAAACCCCCAACCCCCTACGCCTGCTCCAGCAACTCCAGTACGAGATTGAGCGCGGTTGCGATCTGGTCGGCGTCGCCGGGGTTGAAGCCGCCGATGTAGAAGAGTGCGCCGTCGCGGTTGCGGAAGAACATCATGCCGCCCGCGCCGCCGCCGCCGTCGGTCTCGAATCGTCCTCCGCGATAGCGCGCGAGGACGCGTCTGAGACGCGCGCTCTTCTCTTTCCGCTCCGACACGAGGAGAACGATAAGCGCCGAAAGTGACTCTCATGCGAGTCTCTACTCGGCGGAGCGTTCCGGCGGCAATCTGCAGAGTGACTCCGATCAGAGTCTCTACGGGACGGAGTCTCCCGGGTAGTCGATCGAAGAGGCTGCAGCGATTTACGCGGTGGCTGATCTCGCCGGCACTTGTCCGAGGATGTTCTGCAGGTCGACGAAATCGGCGGGTTTGGTGAGGTGCACATTGAACCCGGCCGCCAGCGCCTGTTTCTTGTCCTCCGCCTGGCCGTAGCCGGTCAGGGCGATGAGGTAGACGTCGCTGCCGACTTTTTCGCGCACGCGGCGGGCGATCTCGTAGCCGTCGATTCCGGGGAGGCCGATGTCGACCAGGGCGACGTCGGGCATTGATGCGAGGAGTTTGTCCAATCCCTTGGTGCCGTCTTCCGCCGCCTCGACTTTGTGGCCGAGCTGGCGGAGTTTGATGCGCAGCAGGTCGCGGATGTCGGGATTGTCTTCAATGACGAGGATGCGCCGCGCTTCCGGCTTCGCGGAGCTCGCCGCGACCTGCTTTTTCGCCGGCACTTCTGCCGCCGCGGTTGCGGGGGCGGCGAGCGGGAGGCGGATGACGAACTCGCTGCCGCTGCCGCGTCCGTGGCTGTACGCGCGCACGGTGCCGCGGTGGAGGTGGACGAGTTTCTTCACCAGCGTCAGGCCGACGCCCATGCCGCCGTCGGAGCGGTCGATGGTCGTATCGTCCTGCATGAACATGTCGAAGATGCGCGTGAGCATCTCGGGCGCGATGCCTTTGCCGTTGTCGCGTACGCGCAGCACGCCGTCGGAGCCATCCGCGTCGACGAATACGTTCACTTCGCCGCCCGGAGGCGTGTATTTGATCGCGTTCGACAGCAGGTTGTTCACGATCTGTTCGAGCCGCACCGCGTCCGCGCGGAGCAGCGCCTGTTTCAGATTGGTCTGCATCGAGAGCTGCAGACGGCGCGCTTCGGCGCGAGGCCGAGCCATCTCCACACAATGCTCGGCCACGTCGACCAGATCGACCTGCGTCATGTGCAGGCTGATCTTGCCGGTGGTGACGCGGGCGATGTCGAGCAGGTCATCGACCAGCTTCGCGACATGCCGCGTCTGGCGCACCAGAATGGCGTGCTCGTTGGTAATCGATTGATCGGCGCCGAGGGAGTCGACGGCGAGGGAAATCGCGGCGAGGGGATTGCGCAGCTCGTGGCTCAGCATGGCCAGGAACTGGTCGCGTTCATAGAGGCGGCGTTCGAGCTCGGAGACGAGATCGCGAATCTCGTACTGACGCCGCCGCGCGCGCAATGCGGCAACCGTCGCGCTGACCATGGTCTTGACGCGGATCGGCCGCTCGATGAGGGTGATGTTGGCGCGTGCGCCGAGTTGCTCGAACGAGCGCACGGTCAGCTCCGCGGACGGGCGAGAGGTGAAGATGACCAGCGGCACGTCGGACCAGGCGGGCTGTTTTTCCAGCGCCTGCCGCAGGCACTTCATTGCAGGCGCATTCAGCGCCTCTTCCGTGATGATCGTTGCGCCGACGCCGCGCTCGATTTCCTGGCAGA
The DNA here is from genome assembly GCA_030857085.1 of Acidobacteriota bacterium. Lineage (GTDB taxonomy): Bacteria > Acidobacteriota > Thermoanaerobaculia > Gp7-AA8 > Gp7-AA8 > QHVT01. The sequence goes on from JALYOB010000252.1 coordinate 2,806, forward strand.
GCCCTTCAATGCTGCGGCAGACCTCCGCCTCCAGCGCCGCGTTGCGAAGAGCGACGCTCGCGAGCTCCGCATCCCGTCCGGTCGGAGCGAGGATCAGAATCCGTTCATTGAGATTTGCTGACGGCAATCCTCTCTCCCATGCTCAGGTTCGGCGGCATGTTCGTATCGAGAAGAGGCGTACCGGAAAGGACTCCGTGGAACTCCGTGAGTGGAGGACCGACCATGAGACCTTCCGACGAGATTGCGAACGGTCGAATCGCTTTTTCATGCGCCCCGCTGCGCTTTTTCAGAACTGATACCGCTTTCCGAATTTCGCCGGAGAGTTCGAAGTAGCGAAGCAGAATCACGCAGTCGGCGAGGTAGCTCACGTCGACCGGCGCCATCATCTGACCGCCGACGAGGCCGTGCTGTGCGACGACGAGCAGCGTCGCCACGCCGTGCTGGCCGAGGTAGGTGAGCAGCTCGTGCATGTGAATCGTGAGGAAGCGCTCCTCCGGCATCGCGTTCACGTAGCCGTTGAGGCTGTCGATGACGAGGACGGTGATGTTCCGCGCCTCGACCTGCTCGCGCACGCGCTGCACGAATTCGCCCGGCGGCACCTCGGCGGGATCGATCTGCTGCACTTCGATCCTGCCCTCGTCGATCTGGTTCTTCAGCTCGAGGTTGATGCCTTCGCAGCGAGTGAGGAGCGTGGTGCGGCTTTCGTCGAAGAGAAACATCGCCACGTTCTCGCCGCGCGCTGCTGCGGCGATCGAGTATTGCGTCGCGAGCGATGATTTCCCGGAGCCGGCCGGCCCCATGATCAGCGTGCTCGTGCCGCGATCGAGCCCGCCGCCGAGGAGCGAGTCGATCGCAGTGATGCCGCTCTCCACCCTTCCTGCTTTCGGCGCCTGCTTATGTTCGGCCGCAACGAGGCGGGGGAACACGACCAGGCCGCCGGTGCGGATGGTGACGTCGTGAAAGCCGCCGCGGTATTTGACGCCGCGGAGTTTCGAGACGCGCATGCGGCGGCGCTCGGCACCGTACATCGGCGCGAGCTGTTCGAGCAGCAGCACGCCGTGCGCGAGCGTGAGGAGCTGCATGTCGCCCGAGGCGACGTCTTTGTCGTCGAGCAGCAGCACGGTCGACTGCTTGCCGGTGAAGTACTGCTTGAGGCCGAGAATCTGCCGGCGGTAGCGGAGCGGGCTTTGCGCGAGAAGGCGCACTTCCGCCAGCGAATCGATGACGACGCGCTGCGGCTTCACCTGCTCGACCGCTTCGATCATCGTGCGGGTTGCTTCGCCGAGCTCCATCTCCGAGGGATGGAAGAGCGTCGTTTCATCCGAGTCGTCGAGGCGGGAGGCCGCGGAGTACTCGAAGATGTTCACTCCTTCGAGCGACCAGCCGTGCGATTCGGCGACGGCTTCGATTTCGTCGCGGGTTTCCGAAAGCGCGATGTAGAGGACGCTCTCCCCGCGGCTGACTCCTTCGAGCAGGAAGTGCAGACCGAGCGTGGTCTTGCCGACGCCGGGATCGCCCATGACGAGGTAGAGGCGGTTGGCCGTCAGGCCGCCGCCCAGGACGTCATCGAGGCCCTGAATCCCTGTGGGTGCGAGGTCGCGTTTCATGGGGAGACCTTTCTGTTCCTCACGCGTTCGCGGCGCTCTCGTTACACAGCGCCACGACGGCTTTCGTGAATTCGTCGACGTCGAATGGTTTGGAAATGACGAGCTTCACCACATCCAGATCGAGCTTCGTGAGCGCCTGCTGCGACACCGCGGAGACGACCGCGACCGGAAGCCGGAGGCGCTCGCTCTTGATGAAGTCGATGATCTCGAAGCCGTTGAGCTCCGGCACCATCAGATCGAGCACGAGCACCGAGTAGCTCTGGCTGCGGAGCTTGTCGAGCGCCGTTCTTCCGTCGGGCGCAGTATCGATGAGGATGTTCGAGCGGGTGAGGAGTTTTTCGACGAGCCGGCGGATCGCCGGGTCATCTTCGACGATCAGTGCGCGGTGCTGGACCGCCGGCGAGTCGGTGTTGGCGTCCGCCATCTGGAGCTCGCCAGCAGTGTAACAGTTCAGCCGTTCGCCTCCGCTAAACTCACGTCATGAAAAAAGTTGTCTTCGGACTCTGCATTTGGATTCTGTCCGCCGGCTCGCTGGTCGCGCAGGAGCTTTCGGCTGCGGATCTCGACCAGCGTAGGAAAGCGCTGAACGACCTGCTGAACGAGCAGTGGGAGACCTCGCTCAAGCGTTTCCCCGAATTCGCCTCGATCCTCGGGGACCGCCGCTACAACACCGAAGTGAGCGACGTCTCCGAGCGCTCGGTGCGTGAGGACCAGGCGATGACGCGCAGGTTTCTGTCGCGCTTCGAAGCCATCAACACGCGGGCGTTCTCCGAGCAGGAGAAGCTCAACCGCGACCTGATGGTGCGCGATCTCCGCACGTCGATCGAGGGAGAGAAGTTCAACGGCTGGCAGATGCCCGTCAATCAGATGAGCGGCGTCCATCTGCAGCTCGCGCAGCTTCCGGGGATGCTGCCGCTCGCGACGCTCAAGGATTACGAGGACTACGTCGTGCGCCTGCCGAAGTTCGCGCGCACGCTGGACGAGACGATCGTGAACATGCGCAAGGGGATGAAGGCGGGGCTGATGCCGCCCAAGTTCCTGCTCACGAAAGTCGCCGACCAGGCGCAAGGGCTCGCTGATTCGACGGGGGAGAAGTCGCCGTTCGCGCTGCCGCTGACGAAGTTCCCCGAGAGCATCTCCGCGGCCGACCGCGATCGCATCCGTACCGCCGTCCTCGCGTCGGTCAGCAACGACATCATTCCGGCTTACCAGCGCTTCGCCCGTTTTGTGCGGGAGGAGTACGCACCGAAGGGACGGACGGACGTGGGCGTCTGGGCGCTGCCGAACGGACGCGAACGGTATGCGTTTCAGGTGCGCAACCTGACCACGACCGGCATGTCGCCCGAGGAGATTCATCAGCTCGGATTGCGCGAGGTGGCGCGCATCGAAGGGGACATGCTCGCCATCGCCAGACGCCTCGGATACAACGATCTGAAATCGTTCAATGCGGCGATCGAGCAGAACCCCGATCTCAAAGCGAAATCGGGCGAGTTCATCCTCGCGCAGTACCGCAAGTTCATCGACCAGATGTATGCGCGACTGCCCGAGCTCTTCGGCCGCCTGCCCCGCGCAAAGCTGGAAGTGGTGCCGGTGGAGCCGTATCGCGAGAAAGAGGCGGCCGGCGCTTCGTATGACACCGGATCGCCGGATGGTTCGCGCCCGGGGCGCGTGTATGTGAACACGTACGAGGCGACCTCGCGCAAGACGCTGTCGAATGAGTCGACCGCGTATCACGAGGGCGTTCCGGGACATCACATGCAGCTCTCGATTCAGCAGGAGCTCACGGACCTGCCGCCGTTCCGTCAGCAGGGCGGCTATACGGCGTTCGTGGAAGGGTGGGCGTTGTATTCGGAGCGTCTGGGGAAAGAGATCGGTTTCTATCAGGATCCGTACAGCGACTACGGCCGCCTCAATGACGAGATGCTGCGCGCGATCCGCCTCGTGGTCGACACGGGGCTGCATCACAAGAAGTGGACGCGCGATCAGGTAGTGCAGTTCTTCCGCGATCACTCGGCCATCGACGAGGTGGAGATTCAGTCCGAGACCGATCGTTACATCGTCTGGCCCGGACAGGCGCTCGCGTACAAGATCGGCCAGCTGAAGATTCTGGAACTGCGGGAGCGGGCGCAGAAAGCGCTCGGCGCCAAGTTCGACATCCGCAAGTTCCACGACGAAGTCCTCGGCGCCGGCGCGCTGCCGATGCAGGAGCTGGAGGCGAGGATTGACAGCTGGATCGCGCAGATGAACAAGGCGTGAGCTCGTGGCGCGTAGCGAGTGGCGAGTTGCCCGGGCCGGTTCGCCCGGGCGACACCGCCCTGGCAACGC
>JALYOB010000029.1 GCA_030857085.1 Acidobacteriota bacterium
GCGTCGCTCTTCAGCGAAAAGATCAGTTCGATGATCTTCGCCCCGGTTGCCTCATCGAGATTACCCGTCGGCTCGTCCGCGACCAGGATGGCGGGATCGCGCACCAACGCGCGCGCAATGGCAACGCGCTGCTGCTCGCCGCCGGAGAGTTGATTCGGATAGTGGCCGCCGCGATGTCCCAGCCCGAGCTCGGCCAGCAGGTTCTTCGCGCGCTGCAATGCCTCGTCGTGCGGCATGCGGCCGATCCAGCCGGGCATGGCGACGTTTTCCTGCGCGGTGAATTCGGGCAGGAGGTGATGGAACTGAAAGACGAACCCGACGTTCCGATTGCGGAACCGCGCCAGCTCGTCCGCTGACATCTTCGTGAGTTCTTGATCGTCGACGCGCACGCTGCCGGAATCCGCACGATCCAGACCGCCGAGGAGGTGCAGGAGCGTGGACTTTCCGATGCCGGAAGGCCCCACGATCGCGAGCATTTCGCCCTTCTCGACTTTCAGATGCAGGCCGCCGAACACGACCACCGGCACCTCGGCGTTGCGATACGTCTTCGAGAGCTCGTGCCCTTCGAGGAACGCCATCGGCGCGCGATTATAGACGTACAATCCGCAGCACAACCCCGGCAGCCATCGAACTGACGAAATAGACGGAGGTGTCCATGTCCCTGCTCCGCCGTATCGCGGCCGTGTCTCTGTTCGTTCTCTTCGTTCTCCCCTCTCTTTTCGCACAAGGCACCACCGGGTCATTGACCGGCACGGTGACCTCCACCGACGGCTCGCCGCTTCCCGGCGTGAACGTCACGGTTTCCTCGCCGTCGCTGCTGGGCACGCGCTCCGTGGTGACCGAAGCAACGGGCAACTATTCGTTCCCCTCTCTCCCGCCAGGCAATTACAACGTTGCGTTCGAGCTCGAAGGGATGCAGCGCGTGGACCGGAAGGTGACAGTCTCCCTGTCCCAGACCAGCCGCGCCGACGTTTCGCTGGCAATGTCTTCCTTGTCGGAATCGCTCACCGTCACCGCGTCCGCACCCGCGGCCGTGGAAACGACGGAGCTGGCGACGAACTTCGTCACCGAGCAGATCAACGCGTTGCCGACCGGACGCACCATTGACGACATCACCCGCCTCGCCGCGGGCGTCAATGAAGCCGGGCCGAACAACCAGATCACGATCTCGGGCGCGAATTCGTACGACAACCTCTTTCTCGTCGACGGCGTGATCGTCAACGAGAACCTCCGCGGCCAGCCGAATCCGCTCTATATCGAGGATGCCATTCAGGAGACGACCGTTCTCTCCGGCGGTGTTTCGGCGGAATTCGGCCGCTTCACCGGCGGCGTGGTCAGCACGATCACGAAATCGGGCGGCAATTCGTTCAGCGGCACATTGCGCGATTCATTGACCAATCCGAGCTGGACGGAAAAGTCGGATTTCGCCGCACAGGTCGATCCGATCGACGACATCAACAGCTCTTATGAAGGCACGTTAGGCGGCCGCATCATCCGCGACCGCCTCTGGTTCTTCGCCGCCGGCCGCTACAACGAGTCTTCACTGTCGCGCCAGACCACGCTCACGAACATTCCGTACACGTTCGTCAGTGAGGACAAGCGGTTCGAAGGAAAACTGACCGGTCAGATCACGCAGAACCACTCGATGATCGCGACCTACATCGACAGTAAAGAACATCGCGACAACAACGTCAGCGGCGGCAGCATCGTCGACCTGCGTAGTCTCGCGCCGTACAACCGGCCGAAGTCGCTCCTGTCGCTCAATTACAACGGCATTTTGTCGGACAAGCTGGTGCTCGAAGCGCAGTTCAGCCGGATGAACGACAAGTTCACGAACGGCGCAGAAACGCGCGATCTGATCAACGGCACACTGCTCATCGACGACGATGCGCGCGTGCGCGGCTGGTCGCCGACCTTCTGCGGCTCGCCATGCCCTGCCAAGAAGCGCAACAACAAGAGCTGGCTCGGCAAAGGCTCCTACTTCCTCGGCACCCGCGCGCTGGGCACGCACGCCTTCGTCGGCGGCCTCGAGGATTTCCGCCAGCTGCGCAATGAAAACAATTACCAGTCGGGCAGCGACTTCCGTATTCACGGCAATTTCATTTTCGTGAACGGTCAGCAGTTCTTCAGCGTCGATCCCGATTCGTCGCAGATCGAATGGGATCCGGTGCCGAACCTTTCCCAGACCTCCGACTTCGGCGTCCGCTCGCTCTTCCTCAATGACCGCTGGGATCTCAATACGCACTGGAACTTCAATGTCGGCGTGCGTTATGACAAGGCCACCGGTCAGGACCAGGCGGGCAACAAGACGGTCGACGACTCGGCGTTCAGCCCGCGCCTCGCGGCGAATTACGACATCGGCGGCAATGGTCATCACCGCTTCAGCGCGACGTACGGCAAGTACGTCTCGAAGGTCGACCAGGGTCCGGCCGACAATACGTCGACCGCAGGCCGTTATGCGTCGTACTATTTCAATTACGGCGGACCGGCGATCAATCCTCCCGGAACTCCGACCAGCCAGCTCGTTCCGATTCCGCAGATGATCCAGCAGGTCTTCGCCTGGTTCACTGCCGCCGGCGGCACGAGCAATACGTCGCTTCTCGCCGACTCGCCGAACATCCCGGGCACGACGCTGCGCTTCGACCGCTCCCTGCAGGCGCCGAGCATGGACGAGTTCACGCTCGGTTACGCAATGCAGCTCGGCAACAATGGTTTCGTGCGCGTCGACGCGATCCATCGCGACTGGACGGACTTTTACGTAGTCCGCCGCTCGATCGCGACCGGCAAAGCAAAGAGCCCGAGCGGCGATACGTTCGATCAGGGCGTCATTGAGAACAGTGGCGATGGCCTCGAGCGCAAGTACAGAGGCTTCCAGCTGCAGGGCAGCTATCGCTTCCTCAAAGCACTGACGTTCGGCGGTAATTACACCTACGGCAAATTGCGCGGCAATGTGGAAGGTGAGTCGGCGAGTTTCGCCACGACGTTCACCGATTATCACAATTACCCCGAGTACACGGACTTTGCGCAAAACAAGCCCGTCGGCTTCCTCTCGGCGGACATGCGCCATCGCGCGAATCTGTGGCTCGCGTACGACCTCAACATGGGCTTCGGCCGTCTGAATCTGTCGCTGCTCGAGCGCTATCACTCGGCGCTGCCGTATTCAGCGGTCGCGACGATCGACGTTCGCGCCGGCGCGGCCAACGGTCCTGCAAACGGTATTGTGAATCCGGGATATCAGACGCCGCCGTCCTCAGTGACGTATTTCTTCAGTGACCGCGGCGGGTTCCGCGTCGACGACATCACCTCGACCGATCTCGGCATCAATTTCTATCTGCCGGCGATTCGCGGCGCACAGTTCTTCGTCGAAGGCGACGTTCTGAATCTCTTCAATGAGCAGGGCATCGAGGATCCGGATTTCGTCAATTCGACCATATTGACGCGCCGCAACAATTCCTCGACCGCACGCTGCCTGCAGACGAATTCGACCACCCGCTGCGTGGCCTTCAATCCGTTTACCGAAACGCCGAAGGAAGGATTGCACTGGCAGAAGGGACCGATCTTCGGCCAGCCGACCTCCGACCGCGCATACCAGACCCCGCGCACGTACCGCGTTTCGTTCGGGTTCCGGTTCTAAACGCACCTCGCATTTCAAGGCCCCTCGTTGTGGAACGACGAGGGGCTTTTTCGTGTCATCCTGAGCGCAGCGAAGGACCTTCCAGTGGGCAACAGGGAAGGTCCTTCGGCGTCTTCGCGCCTCAGGATGACACCCTTGTGAGGCGGCCACGACCCCCGTGTCATCCTGAGCCGCCGGAGCCGCGTGAGCGGCGGAGGACGGTCGAAGGATCCCCCTCATTCAGCGCGAGTCTCGCTCCGTCGGAAGGGGATCCCTCGACCGTCGTCCGGCGGCTCGGGATGACACTGTCGTCCATTACGACCCCAGCGCCGCGCGCGTTTTGGCGGCCAGTGCGTACGCGCCGCGATGCGGGTTCTTCCGGGTCATCGCATTGAGCGTTTTCTCGCCGTCTGCGCGTCTGCCGAGAATGAACTGGATGACGGCCAGATTCGCGTACGACTGCAGGTGATCGGGCGACATGGCGATCTCGCGCTCATACGCGCGCATCGCCTCGTCGGGACGATCGAGCCGCGCCAGAATGTCGCCGCGGAGGTAGTCGGCGCCGTAGAGGTGCGGCACTTCCAGATCGTTCGCGCGGCGGGTGGCTTCGTCGACGGTTTGTAATGCGTCCTGTAATCGGCCCGCGCCGCGTTGCACTTCGGCCAGCAGGAGGATCGAGCGCGGCTGGCGATCGCCGATCTCAATGGCTGCACGCGCGTGCTGTTCTGCGTCCGCAAAGCGGCCCTCGGCCAGCATCACGCGTGCGAGCAGCTCGTGCGCTTCGCGCGGGCTCTCTTTGAGCGCGAGCTCCGCGTGTTTCGCGGCCTCGTTGTTTTTGCCTGCTTCGAGATAGGCGAAGCCGAGGCCTAACGCGAGGTCGGGAGAAAAGCGCTCGGATTGAGCGATGGCCGAGTGATAGGCCGCAATGGCCTGATCGTACTGGCCGGTGGCAACGAGCAATTCGCCGAGTTTTGACCAGACGTCATTGAGACGCGGATTGTGCGCGAGCAATTGGCGCATTGCGGCGATGGCTTCGTCATTGTGGCGCTCGTCGGCCAGGCGGAACGCGCGCTTGACGTCATCGAGCGTGGCGATTTCGTCGCGCGGGTTCGGCAGAGGACCGGTTCGATTTTTGACAGAGCCGACATAGCCCAGCGCGGCCAGTTTTGCCGCAGCCTCGGGATCGACGGCGCCGATCTCCTCGACCTTCATCGGATGCGCGGCCATTTCGCCGCGCATCGCAGCAGTGATGCGGCGTTCGGTGGTCAGGAGATCGCGCGATTCGCGGGGATCGGCCACGACGTCATAAAGCTCGGGGCGCGGGCCGTCGATGTAGTGATGCGGGCCGTCGATGAGCGAGCGCAGTTCGCTCCATCCGAGGTGAATGCGGGGGTAAAGAGTCTCGGAGTAGATCGGCTTTTGCCGGGCGGTGGTGAACAGAGACGCACTTTTCGTCTCGATGCCGAGCGTTTCCAGCACTGTCCCGAAAATCGCATTGAGCGGGACCGGCGTCGCGACGCTCGTTCCTTTCCGTTCGCCGCGCGGCAGCTTCACCAGCAGCGGAACCTGCAAGGCCTCGCGATACAACAGAATCCCGTGCTGATCCTCGCCGTGATTCCACAAGCCCTCGCCATGATCGGAGGCGAAGACGATCAATGCCTTGTCGTAAATGCCGTCAGTCTTCAATCGGTCGAGCAATCCGCCGACGATCGCGTCTGCAGCGGCGATCTCGCCGTCGTATGCCGATTGTGAATAGCGCGAGCGATACGGCTCCGGCGGCGCATACGGCGCGTGCGGCTCATAGATGTGAAAGAAGAGAAAGAAAGGCTGGGCGTTCGATTGCTGCGACAGCCACTTTTCCGCTGATTTCAGCGTCTCGAAGCCGGAGCGTTGATGCTCGCTCACTGCACCTGCCGTTGCGACCGGAATCGCGTCGTCATAGAAATCGAAGCCGTCATTCACGCCCGTGTCGGAGCGCAACACATACGACGAAACGGCGGCGCCGGTGCGATAGCCCCGCTCGCGCAGAATCTCGGCGAGCGTGCGGAACTTCGGCGCCGCGAACGTGTAGCCGATGTTGTTGCGCACGCCGTGCTCGGTCGGCAGGAGGCCGGTCAGCATCGACAGATGCGACGGCAGGGTCATCGGGCAATGGCTGTAGGCGCGCTCGAACAGAATCGCGTCGCGGCGCAACGCATCGAGGTGCGGCGTTTCGACACCGCGATAGCCGTACATCGGCAGGTGATCGGAGCGCAGCGTATCGACCGAAATCAGAATGACCGGCGCGTTCTCGAAATGCGTTTCGCGCCGCGCGCAGGCGGCGGGGACGGCAACGACGATCGCGAGAGCGGCGGCAAGGCGGCGCACCCGCGCATCATCGCATCCGCGACAGCTGATTCATCCAGCGCCTGAGCGCCTCCACCGAACGATCGTCGAGCGCGACGTGGATCGCCTTCCACTCATTGCGGGTCTTTTCGACGAGGCCGACGCTCACCGGAAACGCAAAGCGCCGCGGCCCGGAGCTCGCGGGATTGAAGTAGCGCACCCCGTCGACCACTTCGTTGTGGGGCAGATGGCTGTGGCCGAAGACGACCAGGTCAGCCGGCGTCTCGCGCAACGACGCGACCACGCGAGGCGCGAGCTTGTGCGGCCGCGGCAGGATGTGCGTGAGAAGAATGCGCAGCGTGCCGAGTTTCGTGCGCACGATCTCCTCCCCCGTCGCGCGATCGTTGTTCCCGTCGACGGAGGTGAGCGGCGCGAGCGCGCGCAACGCCTCGAGCACATGCGCGCCGCCGATGTCGCCCGCGTGCACGATGTGATCGACGTTCGCGAAGACGTCCGCGATCGCGGGATGCACTTTGCCGTGCGTGTCGGAGATGATGCCGATGCGGCTGACGCGCGCCATTCGCGCGTCGGCTATTGCACTTTTCGCTCCGGCACGCGGACGGTCGTGACGCCGAACTCTTTCGAGATCTCGTCGAACACGCCAACGGACACGCGATCGGCAACTGCATCGAGCTGCAGCGTGAAGTCGTACGTGAAGAACGACTCGCGTGCTTTCGCCGCCTGCGCACGCGGCAGCGTGAATGGCTGCCGCCGCTTCTGCACGTCGTTCGAGAGGCCGAAGATCGCGCCCGGCGCAACGTAGATGGAGAACTCGCCGCTCGGACCTTTCGCCGATTCGAGCGCGGTCAGCGACGCGATCGGGATGCGCACGCGCAGCGTCGCGGTCCAGCGGCGCCGGCCCGCCGGCCGCAGCGGTCCGATCTGCGCGGTGAGCGGAATGACGCTGCCGGGCAGCGGCGCGAACAGACTCGCGATCACCCGTTCGTTCATCTTCACGTCGTCGGTCTTGTCGACGTACTCGCGCCGCGCGCGGATGACGTAATCGCGATTCTTCGCCCGCACTTCGATCTTCTGCCGCCGCTTGCTCGCGCCGGTGGCGCGATAGGCGAGCGAGTAGTACGACTCGAGATCCTCCGCGATGACCGGCAGCGTCGCGGCGATTTCTTTCGCGCTCCACTGCATCGTGCCGCCGGTCTGCTGCGCGATGACGTTCAGCGAACGGAGTTCGTTGCCTAGGATGTTCTGGTCGTACGCGGTGCGCGCGAGATCGGAGTCGCTGCTCGGATTGACCAGACCGCGATTGCTCTCCGCGTTCATCAGCATTGTGTTCCCCAGCCCCTCGGCGAACAGCGGATAGATGGTGATGTTGTTCGCGTTCGCGGTGGTCGTGAGCGCGTCCCGATACTGCGCCGTATCGAGCTGCTGGCGGTATTCGCCCGGAACACTGCCGCCGAAAAACTCGGCGCCGGCATGCTGCCCGAAGCGGCGCGTCGCCATCAGCAGGATCTTCTTTCCTTCGAACCCTGCCATGCGCTGCAGCACCGATTGAATGGCGAACGTCTTCTGGCGGATCTTGAAGAGCTGAAAGAGCGCCTGATGCAGCGCGTCCCACGCACGCGCGGTGGTCTCGCTCATCGCCTTGAAGCTCTCGCGCACGGCCATGCTGTCGCCGAACATCGCTTCCAGCGCGCGTTCGTTCGCGAGCGTCGCGGCCGGACTGCCGGGCACGCCGGTGCTCACTTTCTCCAGCTCATCGAGCGTCGCGATGAGCCGCGGAACATCGTCCGTGAACTCCTGCCGCACGACCAGCGCGTTCGACCAGGTGATGATCGACGCACGATCGCCGGGCCGCACCATCCGCCGCACGGCGTCGCGCAACCCATCGAACAGCGGCTTCGCATTGAAGGGCGCGAGCGTCACCTGCTCCGCGAAGATGACGATCGTGCGCGGCGGCGTTTGCGAGACGACGTCCTGCTGGGGCGCCGCGACCGGCGTTTCAATGCCGGCCGTGGCGCCGCTCGCCGTTGCTTTCGACGCGTACTCGGTGAAGTTCGTGATCGGCTGACGCACACCGTTCTCGAAGATCTCGAAATCGTCGCGCGTGAGGCCGTGCACGCGATTGCCGTCGCGATCGGTGACCACCACGTCGACGTTGACGATCGAGACCTCGATGCTCGCGCCGGCGCGCGGGAGGTCCTGCGCGAACGACGGAGCAACGAGGATAACGGAGAGAAAGAGCGCGACAGCCGGACGAAGCAACATCCCGATTACAACTCCACGCGCGTCAGACCGAACGTCTTGCCGACTTCGTCATACACGCCGACGGCGACGTACCTGGTCTTCGCGCTCACGGTCAGATCGAGGTCGTACGTGAAGCTGCTCGCGTTGGCGCGCGGGAGATCGCGTTCGGAGATTTCGAACGGCTGCGTTTTGTGCGTGACGTCGCTCAACCGATCGAGATCCTCGGCCGACACGACGTAGACCGAGAACGTTCCGGCGTGTTTGCCGCCGCCCTGCGGCAGGATCGTGAGCGCGTTGATGGGGATGCGAACGCTCAGCGGAACCGTCCGCGTGCTGCGCGCTTTCTTCGCCGCGCCGAGCTTCGCCTCGATCGGAACCGGAGACTCGCGTTCGGTGCGGAAGAGCGTGGAGACGAGGCGATCGCGCATCTGCGCCTCCTCCGATTTGTCGACGTACTCGCGGCGCGAGCGAACGCGATACTCCGGGTTTCGCGCTTTCACCACGATCCTGCGCGTCTGGTCTTTGTTCGCGTCGGTGACGCGGTACGCGAGCGAGTAGTAATCGGTGACGTCGTCGCCGATGCGCGGCAGGAGTTTCACGACGTCGGTGACGTTCGCTGCCGTCAGGCCGCCGGTGCGCTGCGCGAGCTCCTGCATCATCACCGTCTCGTTGACGAGCGACGCCTCGTCGGCGCCGGGGATGCCGATGACGTCCGTCGACGCATCGGGGATGCTGCCGTTGAGCCCGAGGGGATAGACGGGATAGAGCGTCACGCCGCTCGCGTTCGCGTTGTTCATTACCGTCTGCATGAGATCCACGGTCGAGAACTGCTGCCGCAGCTCGAACGGAACGAACTGCTCGCCGCGCTGGAAGAGGAACTCGGCACCGGCGACTTCGCCGAGACGGCGCGCGGCGACGAGCATGATCTTCTTCCCTTCGACGCCGGAGAGCGTGTTGATCGCGGAGTTGATTGCGGCGACGCGGCGCTGCATCTCCTGATACGCCACCAGCATGCCGAGGCGGACGGAAGCGCCGCCGGCCGTGCGGGCGGGCGCCATCGAGACGAGGTCCATTCCGGTCACGCGCGCTTCGAATGCGCGGGCGTTCGCTTCGAATTGCTGGTGCTGCGCGTTCTCTTCGCGCGTCTGCGCGCTGTCGTTGATCTGAGCGCGTACGAGCGAACGGCGAATGCGTTCGAGTGCCGCGTCGATCGTCGCGAGATCGTCCGTCGCCTCGATGTACGCGGTGCCCGTGCGGCTCCAGAAGACGACCGACGCCGCGTCGCCGGGACCGATCGTGCGGTGCACGAGCGCTTTCGTGTTGCCGATCAACGCATCGGCGCTGAACGCCGGAAGGCGCATCTGCTCGAAAAAGAGCACGAGATTGCGCTTCTGCCGCGGAGCGACGCTCGACGACGGCCCGGCAGCAGGTGCGGCGTCGACCGTCACCTGCGCGTCGCTGCCCGCGTATTCGGCAAAGTTCGAGATCGGCTGACGTGCGCCGTTTTCGAAGATTTCGAAGTCGTCGGCGGTGAGGCCGCGGACGCGATTGCCCTGTTTGTCCGTCACGAAGACATCGACGTTGACGATGGAGACCTCGACACTCGCTCCGGCGCGAGGAACGTCCTGCGCAAAGGTCGACAGCGCGAGAAGAAGAGAGAGGAGGAGGGAAACAGAAGAACGAACTTTCATCGCGTCGTCCTTTCGAGGCGCGTCAATCCAAACGTTTTTCCGACTTCGTCATACACACCGACTGCGACGTACTTTGTCTTCGCGCTCAGCGTGAGATCGAGGTCGTACGTGAAGTGACCCGCCTTCGCCCGTGCGAGATCGGCTTCGGCGATTTGAAACGGCTGCGTCTTGTGGGTGACCTCGCTCAGCCGATCGAGATCCTCGGCTGTCACGACGTACACCGAGAATGATCCAGCGTGTTTTCCGTCGCCCTCGGGCAGCATCGTCAGCGCGTTGATCGGGATGTGCACGCTGAGCGGAACGGCCGTGCTGTTGCTCTTCGGCGTGCCGAGCGTCGCCTCGATCGGCACAGGAGAGTCGCGTTGTGTACGGAACAGCGCGGAGACGAGGCGATCGCGCATCTGAGCCTCGTCCGTTTTCTCCACGTATTCGCGGCGCGAGCGGACGCGGTACTCGGGATTGCGCGCCTTGACGACGATCTTGCGCGTCTGCCCTTTTCTGTCGTCCGTGACGCGATACGCGAGCGAGTAGTAATCGGTGACGTCGTCGCTGATCCGCGGCAACAGTTTCACGACGTCGGTGACGCTCGCGGCGGTCAGTCCGCCGGTGCGGTCGGCAAGCTGCTGCAGCATCCTGGTCTCGTTGAGCAGCGTGCTCTCCTCGGCTCCAGGGACGAGTCGCACGTCGGACGCCGCCTCCGGGACGGCGTCGGTGGCGCCGGGAGGGTAGACGGGGTAGAGCGTCACGCCGCTCGCGTTCGCGTTGTTCATCACCGTCTGCATGAGGGTGTCGGTCGAGAACTGTTGTTTCAGCTCGGCCGGGACGTATAGCGCGCCCCGCTGGAACACGACCTCGGCCCCTGCGACCTCGCCGAGGCGGCGGGTGGCGAGGAGCACGATCTTCTTTCCCTCCACACCCGTCAACGTGTTGATGGCGGAGTTGATCGCGGCGACGCGGCGCTGCATCTCCTGATACGCGACGAGCATCCCCAGACGCGCCGACGAGGCGCCGGCGGAGCCGATCTCAGGGACCCCGGCCGGCGTATCGGCCTGTTTCACCCCGCCCGTCTCGGGGTCGGGGGTGTTCCCTCCGCGCGGCGACACCGGCGGCTTCGCCGCGGAAGCCGCGAACATGGCCGCGTCGATTTCGAACTGCTGCTGCTTCACGCTCTCTTCGCGTGTCTGCGCGCCCTCATCGATCCGCGCGCGTTTCAGATCGACGCCGATGCTGTCGAGTGCCGAGTCGAGTTTCGCGAGGTCATCCGTCGCTTCGATGTACCTGGTTCCGCTGCGGCTCCAGAGAACGACCGAGGCGGCGTCGCCGGAGGAGATCGTGCGGTGGACGAGGTCCTTCATCCCGCCGATGAGCTTGTCGGCGCTGAACGCGGGAAGCCGCATTTCCTCGAAAAACAGCACGAGATTGCGTTTCTGGCGCGGCGGCGCCGGCTCCGCGGCACCCGGTTCCACGGAGACGTGGGCGTCGCCGCCTGCGTATTCGGCAAAGTTAGAGATCGGTTTGCGCGTGCCGTTCTCGAAGATCTCGAAGTCCTCCGCTTTGAGACCGCGCACGCGGTTGCCCTGGCGATCGGTGACGAAGACGTCGACGTTGACGATGGAGACTTCGACACTCGCGCCGGCGCGCGGCACATCCTGCGCGAACGTTGGTGCGGCCATCAGAGCCGCCAGCAACAGCGCGATCGTGGAACGAAACATCATTTCCCCTCCCCGGTTTTCATTTCGAGACGTACGGTGCCGTAGCTCTTCCCCACCTCATCGAAGACGCCGACCGCGAGGTACTTCGTCTTCTCGTTGACCGTCATCTGCAGGTCGTAAGTGAAGTAGCCGCTCCTGGCCCGTTCGAGTTCCTTTTCCTCGATTTCGAATGGCTGCGATTTGCGCGTGAGATCGCTCAGCTCATCGAGGTCGGCGGCCGCGCCGGCATAGATGGAAAACTCGCCGGCGACCTTGCCGTCGCCGCGCGGCAGCATGGTCAGCCACGCGATCGGCACCTGCACCGCGACCGGCACGACCAGCTTGTGATTGACCTTGCGGATCGCCCCCGTCTGCGCGGTCACCGGAATGGGCGGCTGCGTGCCGACGCGGAAGAGCGCCGCGATCATCCGGTCGTGCATCTGCGTCTCTTCCGACTTTTCGACGAACTGCCGGCGCGAGCGGACGACGAGATCGCGATTGCGCGTTTTCACCACGATGTCGCGCGCACGATCGGTTTTCGCGCTGCTCACGCGATATGCGAGCGAGTAGTAATCGGTGACGTCGTCGGTGATGCGCGGCAGCAGGTTGATGATGTCTTTGAAGCCTGCGGCGGTGAGGCCGCCCGTGCGTTCCGCAACCTTCTGCATCCCGAAGCGTTCGTTCTGCAGCGTCAGCAGCTCGGCCGTCGAAACGCTCTGCGAAAGGTCGGGCGCTTCGATGCCGGTGGTGTCATCCATCGAGGTGCCGAGGCCGATGGGATAGACCGGGTAAACCGTGACGCCGCCGGCGTTCGCGCTGTCGGTGATTTTGTCGAGCAGCGCCGCCGTGCTGTAGCGCGCACGCGCATGGTCGTCGATCCGTTGCGCACCGAGCGCGTACACGAACTCGGCACCGGCAACTTCGCCGAGGCGGCGCGTGGCGAGGAGAAGAATCTTCTTCCCTTCCGCGCTGGCGAGCGTGTCGATCGCCGACTGAATGGCCGCGACGCGCTGCTGCATCTCGGTGTAGGCGGTGAGCAGCGCGAGCTGCGTGTCCCAGCCATCGCCGCCGGTGATCTGCGGGGTCGGCGGCTTGAAGCTGCTGTTGCTCACGCCGCCGCCCCCGCCGCCGAGGGTTGCGGCGCGGCGGCGGTTCGCAAAGGCGGCGGCATTCGCCTGGAAGTCGCGCATCATCGCCGCTTCCTCCCGGACGATGCGCGCCTTGTCGATCTGCGCTTCCTTTGCTTCTTTCGCGACCTTGTCGAGCGCGGCGTCGACGACCGTGAGATCGTCGGTGAAGTCGACCTGCATCGTCTCGCTCGGCTCCCACATCACCACGCCGACCGAGTCGCCGCGCGCGACGAGTTTCGCGAGCGTTCCCTTCAGAGATGCGACGAGCGGATCGACCGCGTGTGCGGGAAGCTGCATCCGCTCGAAGAAGATGAGGATGTTCCGCTTCTGCCGCGATTGCGGCGCGTCGTTGCCGCGCACGCCGACCTCGCCGCCCGCCGCGCCGGTGTATTCGGCAAAGTTCGAGACCGGCTGGCGCGCGCCGTTTTCGTAGATCTCGAAATCGTCCTTCGTCAGGCCATGCACGCGATTGCCGTGCTTGTCGGTGACGAATACGTCCACGTTGACGATCGACACTTCGACGCTCGCGCCGCTGCGCATCGCCGACGATTGCGCGAGGAGCGTGGAGCTGAAAAGCGACAGCAGGGTTGCGATGGCCACGGCGCGAGGGGCGGATGCGGGCATGCGGAGCGTCTCCTCGTTGTTCTGGTTCTTTTGCTGAAGTGCCGCGCGGCTCGACTGCAGCGGCGGTGCCGATGGCTCTCTCTCTAGGAACCGTTTTGCGGGGCGTTCGATTGTCCGCCCAACGCTACACTACCGTCCCGAACACATGACGCTTTCCGGCTCCGACGATCACCGCGCGCTGTTCGAGTATTTCAGCAGCGAGTACGCGCAGGCGCTGCAGGCGTTCGAGGCCATCGAAAGCCAGGCGCCGACGCTCGCGCTGATGGGCCACACCTCCGAGCTGCGCCAGTTCCTCGAGCAGTTCATCGCCATGGCCGCCCGTACGCGCGGCGAGGCGGTGGAAAAGGAAGAGACGAATTTCGCCGACTGGTTCGGCGAGCTCATACAAAAAGCGCAGAAGCTCCTCGCCGGCGTCCCTCAGTAGAATGCGCGCATGTCGCGCTTCCTCGTCTCCCTCTTCCTGCTGGAGGTCTCGATGTCCACACTGACGGCAGCGCCGGCGCTCGCGCCGCGCATCGACGCCGCGGCCGCGAAAGTCGAATCGAACGTCATCGCCACCCGCCGCGACATTCATGAGCATCCGGAGCTCGGCAATCGCGAAGTCCGCACCGCGAAGCTGATCGCCGATCGCCTGCGCGCGCTGAACATCGACGTGCAGGAAAACGTCGCCCACACCGGCGTCGTCGGTCTGCTGCGCGGCGGCAAGCCGGGCAAAGTGGTGGCGCTGCGCGCGGACATGGACGCGCTTCCGGTGACCGAGCAGGTCGACGTGCCGTTCAAATCGAAAGTGCGCACGACCTACAACGGACAGGAAGTCGGCGTGATGCACGCGTGCGGACACGATGCGCACGTGGCCATTCTGTTAGGCGTGGCAGAAGTGCTCGCAGGCATGCGCAATGAGCTCCCGGGAACGGTGAAGTTCATCTTCCAGCCCGCGGAAGAAGGTGCGCCGCAGGGCGAAGAAGGCGGCGCGGAGTTGATGGTCAAAGAGGGCGTGCTGACCAATCCGAAAGTGGATGCGATCTTCGGCCTGCATGTGACGTCCCGCTGGCCGGTCGGCGAGATCGCGTACAAGCCGGGCGGCTCGATGGCCGCGGTGGATGCGCTGCGCATCGTGGTGCACGGCAAGCAGACGCACGGCGCCTACCCCTGGCTCGGCGTCGATCCCATCGTCGTCGCCTCACAGATCGTCCTCGGCCTGCAGACCATTCCGAGCCGCCAGCTCGACGCGAGCCTCGCTCCGTCGATCGTGACCGTCGGCGCGATTCACGGCGGCGTGCGCAACAACATCATCCCGGACGAAGTGGAGATGATCGGAACGATCCGCTCGCTCGATGCGCACATGCGCGAGGAGATTCACACGCGCATCCGCCGCACTGCGGAGTCGATCGCGACCAGCGGCGGCGCACGCGCCGACGTGACGATCACGCCCGGCTATCCGATCACGTACAACGATCCCGCATTGACGGAACGCACGCTGCCGTCACTGCAGGCAGTGGCGGGCAAGGAGAACGTGAAGCTCGCGAACGCGTCGCTCGGCGCGGAGGACTTTTCGTTCTTCCAGAAAGAAGTGCCGGGCGTGTTCTTCTGGCTCGGCACACGCCCGAAGGATCAGACCGCCGAGCAAGCGGCCTCGAATCACTCCCCGCTGTTCTACATCGACGAAAGCGGCCTCGGGCTCGGCGTGCGCGCCCTCGCCCGCGCCGCGGTCGATTATCTGATGCCGAAATGACGACTGGGGGCCTCCGGCGGCCGGGCCCACGGGCCCGGACCCGTCTTGCAGGCCAAGCCTCCGCGACACTCGTGCGCACGAACAC
>JALYOB010000002.1 GCA_030857085.1 Acidobacteriota bacterium
CGAAACGCTATCCGCAAGAGAAGTTCGGCAACTGCTGAACCGGAAAAAGGTCGATGTTATCGCCGCTCCGGGCGAACTCCTCGCGAGACACCGATCCTTCCTCCGTATCGCGACACTTGTCGATTCAGCGCTGGGGTGCGTGATGCTTCACCGCGCGCCGTTGTCGGATCGATCGGCTACCACCGAACAAGTTGCTGAACGATTGCACAAAATAGTTGTTGCCGTCTCGTCGACTGAAAATGACGCTGCTGTGACGTTGGCGAATGACGTCCTCGAACCCTTCTTACCCGAGGAGCGTGAACTCCTCGAGCGGTCCACTGGGAAAGCCTTATGCGTCGCTGCCGAACACTCGACGATTGCTGCTGTCTACGCTGACGAGATCGGTGCGTACCTGTTCCGCGACTTGCCGGCCGACAAGCAGCAGGAGGCGATCAGAGCTTTTCGCGTGAATGTCGACGTCGGCTTTCTTCACGAAACTACGCTTGAAAAAATTCGCGCGGACCTCGTCGCACGCGGAAAAGTGCTACTGGGTTTCATAGGCTGGGATCCTCAAGCATCTTGGATGCAGCGGAGCGGTACATGGAGTCGAACGCTGTTGCAGCGAACTCCAGACAACCAGCCGCCACAGCATCTCACGTTTGAATTGGCGGTCGCGAATTCAGCCGACTGGGAGCCAGAGTTTCGCCGTGCATTCGAGAGATTGCTGTTCGAAATGTCGAGCTGTGTCGAAGAGATCCTTCACTTGCATGAATCGACAGCCGATCGCCAGACGATCTGGTGGTTAGCACGGTATTTTGGGTATACGCCTGCAACGCGGCCATTGGAAATGCAGAGCTCTGAGATCGATGCACTGACACGTGCATTAGCGGAAGTGAGATTCGACGTCGGAATTGATATCGTAAATTATAAACGAATTGCACCGGAGAATCGACTGCAATGGTGACCGATGACCATGCAAACGACACCTCGCGAACGCGAGCTGTGGAGGATGTTCTCTGCGAGTTGAGACCCGCTATGCGGGCGGACGGCGGCAACGTCGAACTGATGTACATCGACGGCGAGGTCGTACACGTGCGCTTATGTGGAACCTGCACCGACTGCCCCAGTGCACATCTGACGATGACACTTGGAATCGAACGAACGCTTCGGACCCGCTTGCCGTGGGTCAGAGCTGTCGAACGAGAGATGTGACGGAATCACGCAATTTACCGGCGGAGTCGTGGCTCCGCATGATTGGAAGGAGACGCCGATGACCGCATTGCTAACCGGTTCGGCTCAAGCGAGTAAAGCTGCTGCTGACAACATGGTTCTTGTTCCTGGCGGCGACGTGTGGATTGGTAGCAACGATGGAAGCGATGCCGAAAAGCCGCAGCACGCCGTGAACGTTCCGGCGTTCTTCATCGACCCCGTGCCTGTCACGAACGCTATGTTCCGAGAATTTGTGACAGACACGCATTTCGTTACAGAGGCGGAGAGAATCGGCGCGGCCTGGGGCTATGCGAATGGCGACTACAGGCAAGTAGCGGCGCTGTCCTGGCGCTCTTACGCTACCACTGACCGTGACGACCATCCGGTCGTGCTTGTCAGCTGGCATGACGCCGTAACATACGCGGCTTGGGCAAAGAAGCGCCTGCCGACGGAGATCGAGTGGGAAAAGGCTGCGCGCGGCGGCCTGCACCAGAAGCTGTATCCGTGGGGCGACGACGCTCCCGAGGGCCGTTGCAATTGGCGCCGCGCGGCAGCAGATATTCCGCCGACGTCCGACGTTCGTGCTTTCGAGGCTAATTCGTACGGGTTGTACGATGTTGTCGGGAACGTCTGGCAGTGGTGCAGTGACGCGTTCGTTGCGAGCTATTCGCCATCGTCCGAAGCGGCACCAGGACTTAGATCGCGGCGCGGCGGAGCATGGAACGTTATCCAACCATTCCGGCTACGGTGTGCGAATAGAGGAGCCATGCAGCCGACGATGGCCGCTCCGAACGTTGGCTTCCGCTGCGCGTTGTCCATATAACCGATGTACATCGCCTTTATGCTAGGCACGCTATGAAAAATACTACCGTCCCAACGTTCTTGCGTCGCGGAACACAATCCACTTGGCTGTTCGGCACTCGGCGCTTTCTCGCCATCGTCGCTGTTTTTGCCTTCGCGATTGGATGCTATGACCGAGCAGCCGATTCGGGTGCTCATTCGGATCAGGCGCCACGCCGCTTGAAGATCGGAATCCAAGTCTCTCCGGCTATGACTCTGCTCATGGTCGCGAAAGATCGTGGCTACTTTCAGGCGGAGGGGCTAGATGTCGAACTCACGCCGTTTACGGCCGGGAAGTTCGCATTGCAAGCATTTTTAGCGAAATCCGTCGATCTAGCTGTTGCCGGAGACGTGCCTGCTGCTCTTGCGATTTTGCAAGGCCACGATATACGCGTCGTAAGCCAAGTGGTCGACCACACTACGAACGAAGTGCGCGTTGTCGCACTCCGCGATGCGGAGGCTTCAGACGCACGTACGTATTTCAAAACGAAGAGGCGAAAACTAGCGACCTCAATCGGTGGTGGGCCCGAGTTTTTTACGCATGAATTTCTTCGCCATTACGGAATCGCGCCTTCTGAAGTTGACATCATTAGCCAAAAGCCTGAAGACATGCCGGCGGCGTTGGCCGCGAAGAGCGTCGACGCTATTGCCATCTTCGATCCATTCGCATATCTAGCGGAGCAACGAGTAGGTGCGGATGCTGTCACATTTAGTGACCGCGCGCTTTATTCGGAACTATACGTTCTCGTTGCCTCGCCAAACCAAGTACTGCGAGAGCGCGCCACGCTCATGCGACTTATTCGGGCTCTAAAGCGGGCGGAGACGTTCATTGCCTCAGACCCGACTGAAGCGAAAGCTATCCTGATGCGGTACACGAAGCTGGACGCGCAGACGGTGGACGCAATTTGGAAGAATTTCGCGTTCGGGCCAGCACTCACTGGTCAACTCGCACAATACTGGCGAGCGGAGGAGGTGTGGGCGCGTGAGGCGAACAAGGTTGCCGCCAACGCCCCAACTCCCGATTTCGGGAAGCATATTGATCCTTCGATCCTGCGTGACGCACTTCCCTCCTCTCCCAAATGAAGCTGCGAAGGCACGGCATTGCAGGCTTTGCGTGGTCCAGCGCGGGTCTTGTTATCAGTCTGGTCACATGGGAGGCTGTGTCTCGGTTCACTGCTGTCAATCCACTGCTACTGCCGCCTCCGACTCAAATTTGCGTCGCGCTCATAGAATTGGTGCGCTCGGGAGAGTTGCTGCGAGATGTGACGGTGAGCCTCCGGCGAGCGAGCGTGGGTTTTGCGGCTGGTTTGATTAGTGGAGTAGCGGTCGGGCTCCTGACGGCGCGATATGCTCGCGTGCAGGCGGTTCTTGCACCGCTGCTGCATATCGCGCGCGCTCTGCCGCCCGTCGCGATCATTCCTCTCGTAATTCTCTGGTTTGGCATCGGCGATTTTGCGAAAATTTGGTCCATTGCATTTGCTGTTTTTTTTCCTGTTTGGGTGAATACTCTTTCAGGTGCTTCAAGAGTGGCACCGGTTTACGTTTGGGCTGGCCGGTCGTTGGGCTTCAACCGTCGCGAGGAGGTGTTTCGGATAATTTTGCCAGCAAGCATGCCGTTCATTGTGGCTGGCATCCGGAACGGGGTAGCAGTTGCGTTCGTGATGGTCTTCGTCAGTGAACTAGCCGGCGCCGACTCTGGTCTGGGCTTCCAAATCGCTGTTTCTCAACTTGCGTACAGAGTCGATAGAATGATTGCGGCCCTTCTGGTATTGGCGACGCTCGCCGCGGTGGCAGATCTCGTTTTGTCAAGAGGAGCGCGCGCGTTGTTTCCATGGCTTACGCCTATCGAATCGTAGTCATGAGTGCGCACTTAATCGCGACAGATGTGGGTGTTCAATATTCGAACCGCCCTGTACTCCGTAACGTGAATCTTAGCGTTTGCGCTGGCGAGTTCGTTGCGATAATTGGCCGCTCAGGCGTTGGTAAATCTACCCTCCTGCACGCGCTTGCCGGTTTCGTCCCACATACAGGTGCGATCGTACGGCCGGCGACTATTGGTTTTGTATTTCAGAGAGATGCTCTCTTCCCATGGCTTACAGTAGCCGGTAACGTCGGTGTAGGACTTCGGCACGTTTCGGCTCAACGACGGTCCGAACGTGTCTCTGAAATCCTCAGTTCTATGGACCTGCTTAAGTTTGCAGACCGCTACCCGTCACAACTTTCAGGCGGCCAAGGTCAACGAGTCGCAGTCGCGCGTGCTATTGCCCCCACGCCCGACTCAATCTTTATGGACGAGCCGTTTGGAAGCCTTGATCTCATTACTCGTGAGGAGATGCAGAATTGGTTGCAAACCGTTCTGCTGAACGAGAGCGCCTCAATTTTGTTTGTTACGCATAGCATCGACGAGGCGTTATTTCTGTCGGATCGGATTGTGGTGCTCGAGACGGAGAACGCACCAAATGACTTCCGCGTGCCGTTCGCGAGACCACGTACGGCGGAGATTCGTTTCGCGCCAGCGTTTCTTGACTTGAAGCGGCAGCTCACAGACACGCTCGCAGGACAGGGTTAGCGCCGGGTCACGTAAAGCAGCATCCAATGACTGCGCGGCAGCCGCGGTGGAAGTCCAGAGTGGCTCGCCTCCGGCAGATCTCCCAACCATGCCAACACGCGCTTGGTCAGTCAGGATTATCCTGATGGGAGAATCTCTCACGTACCTCGGACGTATCCACTGGCGCGACAAGCGACGTCCTTTTGGCATCCACGCAGGCGATCGCCTCGCTCACACGTACGTCCTCGGCAAGACCGGAACCGGCAAATCGTCGCTTCTGGAGTTTCTCGCGCGTCAGGATTTGGCGTCGACCAACGGTCTAGCGCTTTTTGATCCTCACGGTGATCTCGTTGAGCGATTGCATGGATGGTCGCGCGAGCAGGGCAGGACGGATGTCGTATACCTCAATGTACCCGATGCGAACCAGCCGTTCAGCTTCAACCCGCTTGCGAACGTCCCACCGCTCCGACGGTCGCTGGCGGCGGCGGGACTCATCGAAGCGCTGAAGAAGATGTTCTCGGAAGCGTGGGGTGTTCGCATGGAGCACTTCCTGCGCTACGCTTTGCTCCTGCTCCTCGATCAGCCATCGGCCACGATCGCCGACATCCCGCGGCTCTTCACTGAACCCGACTTTCGTAAGGCGGCTATTGAGCACGCAGTCCACGAACCCGTTCAGAAATTCTGGACGGCGGAGTTCCCGAGCTATCCGATCAGAACGCGTATGGAGGCTGTCGCGCCGGTAATGAACAAGCTAGGCGCGTTTTTGGCCGATCCTTTCCTCCACCGCATCCTCGCATCGCCGACGAGCACTTTCAATTTGCGCGAGCTAATGGACGAACGCGGAGTACTTCTAGTGAACATCGCGAAAGGCAGAATCGGCGAAGGGCCAGCTGCGGCGTTCGGAGCGCTCCTTATGGCCTCGATCGGCATCGCGGGACTTTCGCGTAGCGAGGTGCCGGAAGAGCAGCGCCGACCATTCTACGTCTACGGCGACGAGTTCCAGACGTACACCACGCTTGCGATCGCGAACATGCTGGCGGAGCTCCGAAAGTATGGCGTCGGAATGATTCTCGCGAACCAGTACCTCGGCCAGGTCGACGACGAAGTGCGATCCGCGATCATGGGAAACGTCGGGACGCTGGTTGCCTTCCGCGTCGGAGCCGAGGATGCGGCGAAGCTCGCGAAGGAGTTCCGGCCGGAGTTCGACCCGGACGATCTCATCTCTCTTCCCAACCGGCAGTTCTGCGTGCGCATGCTGGTGAGGGGCGAATTCGTGCGGCCGTTCTCCGGAAGGACGATCGACGTGGCTAACGCGTGCGAGACGGCGAGGTACCTGCGGCCGGACAGGAGTGGCCAATTTCACGTTCGACGAAACGGCCTCAACGAAGACGAAGGTGTCGCGCCACTTCGATGATCATCTCTCTCGGTGCATCGATGCCGGGAGGCACCATACGGAGCGCGACCGACGCGGCCTCCGGCCGATCGAATGCCTGTGGTTCATCGGCGACACGCGCGATCCAGTAGTCGCGGAAGAACGGAACGACGTGGAGCCGGTACATCGTCTCGAAAATCGAGAGACGGCGCTTCAGCTCTACTACTAACCCAGCGTGCAACGCCAGCGCATCCGCGGGTGCCGTCCCGGGAATGACGCTCGCCGCAAGATCGCAAAGCGTGTCAATCGGAGACTCTTGAATTTTACTGGCGTCGCTGTTCCTGATCGCCATAAGCGCGGCACGGCTTTCCACCTGCTCCGCCTCCGGGTCGAACGCTATCTCCACTATGTTGCGACATGCGGCGCTGCTGTGGTCGTTTCCATCAAGTGCCGCGACCAGCTCCGTGGCGGCGGCTAGTCGACTGTCGCCGGTGCGGCGCGCGACGGCAAGGAACGCAGGGACAACGCTAACAGACATTGCAAGCGCGCACTCACCGCCCCCTGCTACTAAGCCATGCACTGACCACGCGTCGGCGATCGCTCGGCCTAAAGCGGCCGCTTCTAGATATCTGCCGTCACTGACCAGGTGCGGTAACGCGAGAAGCGCGGCCGTCCGACGCCACTCTGGATTACGATCGGCCGCGAACTCCAGTGCCTCATAGATCCAGCGGCGGGTTCGCTCATCGCGTTCGCGCTCATCCGAGACGGCGGCGAGACCGAGAAGAACGCCGAAACGAACCTTGTCTGTGAAGACGTCAGCTTGTACGGTGAGGTCGATGAGAAACGCGCCCGGCCGCGGCTCGCCGTAGGGGCGCCCGTCAGCACCCGATGTGGGCGCAACACCGGTACGATAGATGTTTGCGAGATACCCGCCCGCCCACTGGAACCGGACGACGAGACCGCGCCAGCGTGCGGTGTTCTCCTCGATTGCGAGAATGTGTTCCGCCGTCTCGTCCCACAGGTCCAGCGCCGCCTCCCGCTCCGCCGCGTACCACAGCGCGAGTGCTAGTTCCGCCTGGGCGATAGCGAGATCGGTTGATGCGCGGTACGGCGCGACATGCGTTGCGTCGACACCCTCCCGAGCCCATTGAACCGCATCGTACAACGCATCGGCGTCTGCCGCGGCTTGCGCGGCCTTCAGGAGTGCGACTGAAAGAATGGACGAGTTGGAGGGGCGCGTAGTAAGCGCGCCGCGGAAGGCGACCACCGCCTCGGGGTATGCGCCGGCGTACAGCAACTGGCTCGCCGCGATTTCGTTGACAACGAACATCCCGTGCTGGTGCTCGCGTACGAACGACGGCACGTCCGTCGCGAGGCGGATTGCAGCAGCGAGATCATGTTCGTACTCTCCACGGACGATGACACGAGCCCGGCGCGCCGCAGCGAAGAGAAGCGCTGCCGAGTGATCGGTGCTCCACGCTTCGAGAAGCTGCAGTGTTTCATCGACGGATGACCAGGAGCGCTCCGTCGCGAGGCGTGCGGACTCATCCAACCAGAAACGATTCGAGAGCGTGACGACGTTCATCTCGTCGTCGAGAAATGAGGCACGTGCTTCGCCCGGAACGGCATCGAGCGCCCCGAGCCAAACGGCTAGATCGTCACGCGACGTGACACCGTTGGCCGTGAGTTCAAGCATGAGTGTCCAAGTTTGGTCGAGCGACGTAGGAAACGGGCCGCCACCGAATCCCGTTGCCCCGGGGCGCAGGATGGCTGCGGCGCGCAAGTACCGGATCGCCCGAGCCGGTGCGGAGCGTCCGTTCGCGCGAGCTTCCCAGAACGCTGCTGCCAGGACCGCGTACCCCTCAGCGGGTGTCGCGTCCGCGATGAATGCATCGAGCTCGACGAGCAGCGCACCCGTATCGCGCCCGTATTTCCGCCGCGCGGCGATATGCGTCGCGCGGAGAATGATTCTGAGGTCAAGCGGCATGCCTGTCGGGAGGGGCGATGCCGCAAGAAAATCCAGGATGGACGGCGTACCCACCTGCGCGATCTCGCGCGTCAGATTGATGCTGTAGAGAAAGATTGAACCAGCCTTGTCCCACTGTCGCGCGAGGAGGAGAAGCGTGATTGCTTTCGCCGCATCGTGTTCCGTAATTACTTCTTGGAAAAAGAGCTGATCGGCGGCAAGGGCGTACGCGGAGGAATTACCTTCCGCCATTGGATGAGCGTCGAAGTTTGCCGCAGCGGCCCACGCGATAAGTTCGGAAAACGTCAGGGCCAGCACATCAATTGACGGAACACGTGCCGAAGTAGCGGAACCACCTGACAACGTAGAAAACTGCGCAATGTAAGCAGCGACGAGGCTCTCTAGCTCCTCGACGCGCCGCCGGAGATGTTCCGCCTGCTGACGTTCCTCGATGCGCGCGCGAGTCCGTTCCGTTCCGCCGCCGACCGCAGCTTCGGAAAGCACGCCTTTTGCCTCCGTCCCAAGCGTCTGGCTACGTGGAACGAGGAGCTTCCAACCGCCGCCTGCCGTTGACTCGATACGGTCAGTGAACGCCCAGTACGCGACACGCGCGTGCTCGTCGACGAGGATGAGAATGACCGGAAGCGCGTAGTCTCTCCAGTAGCGGACGTGCCGGTCGCTCGGGCGGTGCACGAAGCCGTCACCAACGACTTCACGAAAATACGACTGTCCTGCCTTCACTTGAACTGCGAGTTGCCGCCCCGTTTCGACGCCGTCGGTGTCAGTGATCTCGAGGTGAGCATCGACGCCGTAGTCGGCACCTGGCTGATTCTGGGGTCGGTAGATCCACCCCATGTCGAGATTGACGATGGCGTCGACGATTGCGGTACCGCCGCTACCCGTTCTGTCACTCTTCCGCTTCACCGTGTGTGATTGTGCCACCGGAATTCGGTCGGTGTCGGCTGAGGCGATGCGCAGGCTGGCAGACACAACAACATGACTTTGGTTTCTCGCAATGTTGAAAGGGAACCGAACCCGCCAAAGAAGATGTTCTTACAACCGGTGAATCGGAAGAAAAGAGTGTCGCGTCCCGGACGGACGACCACAACGAGATTTGTCGAGCAGTGGATTGCCCGGCGAGAGCCTACTCCGCTGGGTCTCGAAAGAAACTCCAGATTAGGTTGATCACCCTCGAGCGCAGGTAAGCCATGGCACGACGAAATCCGCTCCAGAAATTCATTGACAAGATGGCGGCTCACACGGTCCGCTTGGTCCGGAACGCTGACCAACTACTCAACGCCGATGAACGTGGCATTGCCAGTGGCTTGATTCTTCGTAGACCTCACGGATTAGTCTTGCTGACTGCCGGCCATAGCTTCATGAAAGAAGGTGAGTGGACGCTGGAGACAAATGTAGTAGTTCAGGGGCAGACGCTATCGTTAGCTCTTCCGAACTTGCACATCCTCCTGTCCATAGATGCCAGACCGGGAGTAGTAACACCCATCGACGTCGCCTGGGCACCCTTGGACGAGGCCGTGCTCGCACGCATTCTCGACGAGATTGAGCCGCGTCGAAAGCGGAAGCTCGTCTTGCCTCAGTACGCAGGTCCTATCGACGAACCCGCAGATCCCGAGTCCTTGTATGGCTATGCGGCCAAAAATCTGGGGTTCGTTGACCCGTATCGCAAGGAGTTTGTGCTCGAACTCTCGTACGAGGTAGGTATGACATTCCGTGGGGAGCGAGAAGACGGGTTGTTTGTCTTCAAATTAGCAAGGCCACACCAAGGCCACGAGTACTACTCCGGCGCGAGCGGCGCACCTATTGCTGACGAATCGGGCCGCGTCGTTTCGATACTCCTTGGCGGCGAACCAGCACGAAACGAACTGTACGGATTGCCCCTGTATCGATACGCGGGCGTGATTGATGCTACGACGAAGGACGGATAGCGGGCGAGGTACGCTGATATGCCCGGACAAGTACGTCTGAAACCGCTGCCACCGATCGACCGTCGCGCGGGCCATCTCGTGCAGCCGCCGTTTCCATGTCCGAACTGCGATCGCCCCGTTCCTGACGCCCAGCTTTTCTGTCTGCCCATTTGCCGCGCCGAAGCCAAGTACGTCCGCTATCACCGCGCGAGGATCGTCGATCGAACGGTCGGTCATGCCGACATCAGAGACGCCCTCAGGATACGGCTCGCCCACATTCTCGTCGGCGGCTACGACGCTCAACTGCGGCAGGTTCCCGTTGCCCTTCGTGAGGCTGTCATCGCGAGAGACAATGGCCGCTGCCGCAGCTGCAATCGTCCTGGCGACGAAGTTGACCATGTTCGGGGGAGCGATAACCACATCTCGAATCTGCAACTGCTCTGTTCCGACTGCCACCGGGAGAAAACGATGCGCAACTTCGAGCGCATCTCACCGGCGACGCATCCCGAGGAGTGGGCGAAAGCGGTCGCTCTCGAACGACGCGCGAAAGCGAGTGAGCCTTCACGCCTCTGCGACCATCCCGACTGGACGCAGCTCTGGAGAACGATCGCAGCGGCGCGCCGGCGTTCCGTCGCCGCTCTCGTCTCGCGTTAGGCGTGGCTCGACGGGCTCATCGCCACGTATCCACTTGACTAGTCACGATATCGCTGAAGCGTGCGCCTGCGCTGCTCTCGGCGTGTGCTACGGCTTCGCGGCTTGCTCTCCAGCGGTGAAGAGTTGGCTGACGATACAGCCGGTCTTGTAGGTTCGGCCGAATCGGTCCACGAAGCAATTCATAACGCGCAACGATGCCACCACCGGACGCGACCCAGAGGAAGGGATTTTGCTGGTCGGGCTGCCAGCCGAAGGACTGCCAGCGTATCGCCGGAAGAAGATCGATTGACGAATGGCTGAAGAAGCCCGATCCCGCCGGTCTCAGCGTCATCCAATCGTTACACTCCGGCGGCTCATAGCGGTCCTCACGAAAGAGGACAAACGCTCGTCCATTGAATGTCCACGGCCAGTGGCGTGAGTTGACGCGCGCACTAGGTAAGTAACGCTCAAGATAGAGTCGAACGTCGGATCGCCAGTCGTAAGTTCTGAGTGCCGCAGCGAGAAGGATCTCATCGTCCGTCAGTCCGGCCGAAAGCACAGGCAGAAGAGCTTCCCGCAACGCAGCTTCCCCCTTCTCAACCAAGCGCGTGAGCTCGTCATCGACGGGCCAGGGTACGTGAGCTGCCTCCGCTGGCATCGTGAGAATGTACGGATCGTCGCGATCGAGCACCGCTTGACACAGTAGCTCCGGGTCACAAGGGCCGAAGCATCCTGACCGCCATTCCGTGAGCGCCCATTCGGTGATTGCGGGTGACCACGAATTTTCGATCAGACGCGTGTCGCCATCGAAACGTGTTTTGATTTTGCGAGAGCGGTTCTGCACAGGGATGTCACGCACGCGTTTGGCGATCTCCGCCTCGATTTCGTCCTCATCGAGATCGAACGCCAGCGCGATTCGCTGCGCCATCGTCGCCGCCGCCGACCACTCGTCCGCAAACGACACGGACCCTTGTCGACGGTCGGGCACACGAAGAAGAGACTCCACGGGTTGAATGATCGCGGAATGCTCGTGCGGCGGCATTTCACCGAAGTCAACTCGGCGCGGTTTGTCTCCGCGTACCCGGTCGCCGGTTCGGAGAACGATCGCCGCCTGGAGTTTCAAGGGCGCCGAGGATGAATGGGCAACGCCTTCCAGCGTCTCATGCCATGCTCCGAACGCGTTCGCGGTATCGGCGGCAAGTCGCTCCAGTGCCAGAAGCGCAAAGCGCTGCGCGCGTTCCGGAAGTGCCGGGAATTGGGCCGCGACCGCCTCGTTCGCCGCGGGAATCCACCTCAACAAAGCGTAGACGCCCCGAATCGCGGCCTGGGTCGGATGAGCCTCGCCGGAGTCCAGAAGGGGAAGCAGACCCTTTACAGTGAGGTCGCTCCACGTCGCGATTCCCGGTTCAACAGGCCAGGTGTACAGGGGCCATTCCTTACGGTTTTCGCCGTTCGGCCCGCGAATCCACAGCTCCTGTGTCCTCAACTCGGTATCAAGGCCACGGAGCTGGCGTTCTGTGTCATCCGCGGCCGCGAGACGAAGTGTGCGGATGTTCTCTCCGATGGCATTCAACGCCGACTCACGGTCCAGTTCTCGATCCAGCGCCGAGAGCATCCGTTCACAGAGCTGCCATCGTTCTGCCTCTGACATCAACGGAATCAATTCGCGAAGCAGATCATCGTAACCGTCGTACGACCATGAATACGGATCGTCACGCGAAGCGGCGAGCTCCATCAGGTCACGAAGATGCGCGCGAAATTTCGGAGGCTTGTCGGCGACGAGCCGCTTCACACATGACGCAGCAGCCCGCCACACGCCACCTGTGTTTCCGTACCGCGTCTGTCGCGCGC
Source organism: Acidobacteriota bacterium (assembly GCA_030857085.1). Taxonomy (GTDB): domain Bacteria; phylum Acidobacteriota; class Thermoanaerobaculia; order Gp7-AA8; family Gp7-AA8; genus QHVT01. Next base: position 12,324 of record JALYOB010000002.1, read on the forward strand.
GGTGCAGGGCCGGTTCGAGCGCCGCAATCGCCGCTTCGATGGGCAATTGTTCAACTTCGATCGTGAGTGCATCGCGCTCGGGATCCAACGTAGCGGTTGTCGGCGAGAACCATCGGTCAGGAAAACCATAGCCACTTCGCTCCCGCCTTGGGATATCGAATTCAAAGGGTGCGATCGAACGTAGCCTGGTTGGAAGGTCCGGGAATCCTAGCCGGACGGCCGCAGCGACAATGGCATCGCGGAGATCCCTGAGCAGGTGTTGATCCCGCTCGACCTGCCACACCAGACTACCGAGACCGGCACACCACATTGCGACGAGGTCATCTTCTGAGACGTGCGCGGTGACAAGAGCACCGATCATTCCTTCGATCGCTGCCGGCTGACCAAACGCGGTGCCGCCCTCCGCCGATGCTTCGAGGAACCGCCACAGCTCACTCGGAGATACCGCGGCCGCCGCCGCTCCGATCGATGCCTCGATCTCCAGAGAAAAGCGATTGTCGCCCTCACGCGACGCTTCGTGCGACACGGAAAGAAACCGTGCTCCGTATGTTTCCCAGATCTCAGGTGCCGCTTGACGTGCACGCTCGAACCACTCGAGCGGCGTATGAAGGGCATACTCCTTGTGGCTGTCGTACGATATGAAAGTCCACCGTAAACGATCCTCGGCAGCGGCAACGTCTTCGTCAAAGCCTGCCATGCGTCCGAGTCCGCCGAATGTCTCCACGGCGTCGATCCTCTCCGCGTACTCGATCGTCCATGCTTTCCCTTCCGGTCCGATCCAGTGCAGTAGCCATTCGCGCAGGCGCTTCGTTTCGCCTCGTTCATACAGCGCCGTCCACACCATTTCGAGCGAGCGCCCCCACAGCCGCTCATCTGCGTAGCGGACAAGCGACTCCGATATCGCGTGCACGTGTGGCTTACTTCCTGATTCGTGGACTATGCGTAACAAGTCGCCAAGCAGGGCGCGCCCGCCATGGAACGAGCCGACGACTGCGCGCTGCGGCATGAAGAGGAGAGACTCGAACTTCTCCTTGAGTTCGCGCGGCTGCACTCCGACGACTGCTTCAGTGCCGTGTGCATGAAAAGCCTGCATCAGCCTACCTGTCCATGCCGCGAGGTACAGCAACTCGCCAATTGCCGATGCCTCACCGAAGTCGCGCGTCTTCGCCCACACTCGAAACGTTTCTTCAGCGATCGCGGACTCCGGTCGGCCTGGCCGCGCCGCACCAAGCACGTAAGCAGTTGCCACGCACAAATCCAGAACGTCCGGGTACGAACGGGCCTTTGCACCATCGAGCGTGCCGCGCCAGATGCCTTCCCCTGTTCCGGGCCGCTCGTATGCCGCAACAAGTGAGCTGCCGTGCTCAGCTACCGCTTTAACCCAAGGATCGGCCAAATCAGCCGTGCCGATGCGGATCGCCCAAGCCGCGCCGTGGATACGTAGCGTCATCGGCAGCGACTCATACTGCGCCGTCAGGTGCCGGAGTGTGACGCCCACGTCTTCCCATCGACCCGCTGCAGCGAGCTCAATGCAGCAATCCTCGATGTCGAAATCGTGAAACGTCACCGCCTCTCGCAACGTCTGCGTCCACGGCCGGTCAGCATTGTCAAGTCCTCCAAACAGCCAACCGCCGAAGAAGGATCCGCCAGCATCGCTGGCGCTCGTTTTGTCGCTACAAGACTCTCGGACCGACCCCGGCAAACCCGTTTTTTGTGCGACTCGGCCCCACGCACGCAGAATCCCACCGGCGTGGACTTCCTTCCGTTCGTTGAGAGTTCTCTCAGCATCGGCAGCCGATTCAAATGAGGCCCCCAGATCATCCGGCGATGTATCACCCATCAGCCGGCTCAGAACACTTGCAGCACGGTCAATTTCTCCCGCAGCTACGAGCAATTCCGCGTCGCGGAAGATGCCCGCGTAAGTGCGCTTCGTCCACTTCTCACGCGGGCCGCCGAGGGCTTCGCTCGACAGGAATGCCGGCACAGGCCCCGCTCGGCGGGGCCGACGGCCTTGCCCCTCAATGCGTCGAAGCTGCAGAAGCGACGCGAGACCGAGTCCAAACTCATGCAGCGCATCCCACCCAAGCGTTGATGACACACCTCTCGCGGCCTGGCGTGCTTGCGACATCAACTCGCTGATCGGCCGATCCAGCGCCGAGGCTTCCACTACGAATCGCGTCGTAAAGACGCGCGGCATATCGCGCTGTCGCTCTGCGTACGTCAGGAGACGAAAGACATCCGCGTATTTCTGATCCGTAGCCGGTGCGCCGATGAGGTAGTCCGCGATCGCCGATGCCGCCTCCCGGAAACCTTCCGGATCGGCCACGAGCCGTGCCGTCAAGGCCACGCGAGTGTCGTTGTGGCGCAGAGCGAAGCCTCCGCGTTCCTCTTCCAGCAGGGGCGCCAGTGACCGGCAGATCGACGTCCAGGCCGAGGGCGAGCGCTTCAAATGAGGGAAGTAGCGCGACAGCGTCTCGCCGGTCAGCCGTACACTAGACGTTGAGAGCGCGGTCGCGAGCGCAGCGTCGATCCCGGGCTCGTCGCCGATGAACGGAGCAAGAGCAGCACTCCAGATGGCATCGTAATACTCCTCAAGATCGGAGCTGAGCCTCCGCGAACGCAGATGCGCTTCCAATTCCTCGACGTTCGAAATCGTTCGTGCTTCATGAACACCATACACAGCAGCGAGCGTGTTGCCGTTCGTCAGCGAATCAATGATCCGTGCTGCCGCGTCGATCTGCTCGATCGGTAACGACCCCGGTTTTCCGCGCAGCTCCGCGGCGATGTCATCGGACGCTATCGCCGGCATTGCTACGTTGCCGACCGCCGGATGATGCGACCGAAGCCAGAGCGGGTAGCTCTCATTCGGCTGTCCGGCAATCAGAAACACCACCCCTTCGGGAACGGCGTCGGGCGGAACCAGGTAGTCGAGCAGCAGTGGCCCATGAAGAAATTGCTCTGGTGCGCGGCGACGCGCACGTGCCGCATGGTCGATCCCGTCGATTGCAATGACCGTCGGCCGCCCGCGCTCTGACGCCAGCACGCCCGCGAGGCGAAGAACCTGCGCTTGTAGCAGCTCCGGCTGATCGGCGATGAACGCATTTCGCACCGGCACTTTTGCTTCACGTAACCGGTGAGCGAAGAAACGCTCACGAAGCTGAGCTAGCAGGTCGCCCCAAAGCGCTTGCGCTGTGGCGGTACGTCCCACGTCCTGGGGGACGATGTCGCTATCCGGCGCGATCGGACGAAATGCATGGAACCGCAAATCGATCAGCGGTTCTGCTCGAGCCGCAAGGGAGCTTACGACGCTCGTCTTTCCGCTACCCGCCGGCCCGGTCAGGAATGTGATCGGGTGTTTCGCCGAGCGAAGATCGGCGCCGACTAATTCGATGAACGGCTGACGGCTCGGGAAAGGAGGCGCCGGCGGTGGCAGGTCGTGGTCCCCTCGTGCCTCAGTCTCGCGGAGCTGCAGTTGCCGCAAGACCACCTCGGGCGTAACTTCAAACTGGTCTCCACGTAGCGATGTGCTCCACGTACGCAGACCGGAATCGAGATGGGCCATGACATCGTGTGCTTTCTCCGCCGAAATTCCGAAGACCTCCTGCAAGCGGACGATCACGCGGTCCACCAAGGCTTCGAGCGCTGGCTGGCTCCATTGAATATTCAGTGTTTCGAGGAATCTCAGCCGCTGCTCGTCGTCCAGGTCGGAGAGTTGCCCGACGAAGCATCGCCATGCGTCGCCCCAAGCGTTCAGAACCGCACTCTCGTCGATGCCGGCCATCGTCTGTGCGCCTTTCACGGCACTCCAGAAAGCGCTCAACGACGGGAGACGTACGTCTTTCCCCTCCCATTCGATGATTGCCGTCCGCTCGCTCGACTCGCGGTTCGTGAATAGATAGGTTTCGCAGTCATCACCAACTTCGATCTGCTTGCGCCAGCCGCGCGCCAGGCGACGCAACAGGGAGACACCGCTGTCCTTTGCTCGAACGAGGTCCGCGAACGAGATCGTGTCGCCCGATCTCGTATGTTTGACCTGATAGCAGGCCGTGCGTCGATTCTCATATCTGACGACGATGTCGTCGATTCCTTCGAAGTCCGGTGATTGAACCGTGACCGAGGTAATGCCCGAAGAAGGGTCCAGCATGTCGACCATGAACCATTCACCGAGGGTGTTCTCGTACCAGTACGGATCGTGTAAGCCGGGAGAGTTCATCAAGCTGATGATACGGCGCGTTCGGCGCAGGCAAGCGGCCAGTCGCGGAAGCGAACCGCCGCCGCAGATGTTTGATTGTGAGGGATGAAACGGAAGAACAAGAGGCGCCGCGTGCCGGATGACGTACTTCGGTGGGGCCCTATCGAGCTAGCTCGGTTCGGTCGAATTACTTTCGCGCGCAATCTTCTGTCGCCGGATGAGTTCCGCAAGCACGTGGAACAACTTGCTCAGCAAGTTCCTAATGTCGTCACGGCTATTGACGCGCGGGTATCGCGCATCGCCGACATCGTCTCGGCAACGAAACCGGACGAGCTGCTGCTCCGGGCGTGGTGGGCGTTTGCAGTTCAGCATCTGACGGTGCAGGCGGAGACTGATATCGGGAACGATCACGTCGTGGCGATGCGGATGATCGACTACATCCAAAGCGTAATCGCCGCAGTGCCTCCGGCGCCCGAGCAAGCGGAACCGGATGAGGAGGTTTTGGAAGAGCTAAAGAAGAACGTCGATGAGCTCTTCACCCTCGTCAACGGACCGTACATGGCTACTCGCACTGCGCAGCGGAAGGTCACCGACCCTGCATACGACGAGAAGCACGAGGAGATGTATTTCAAGTCGCAGGTGTACTGGACGACAGTGAGAGGCGATCGTTATCCCGTTCATCTAATCGAACAACTGCGAGACTTCCTGACGCCGCAGAACGACATCCTGCAGGAGGTGCTCGGCGTCTCGGCGTCAGACATCGTTGCCGCAGTAGAAGGTATCGAGTTCAGCCTTACGCTCGGCGTCAATAAACTTAAAGACGACTTTGCTGCCTTCCAAAATGACGTCCTGGCTGCCATAGAGGAGGACGTTGCGACGGGAGTACCCTTCACGACGGCGGCCGAACTGGCAAAGTACTCGATCGAGAAACGCGGATGGGCGGAACGCCGGGATGATGTCTTCGGCCGGCTGAACCACTTTGGACTCTTCGACCTGCAGAAAATTACGAAACTTCCCGCAACTGTCCTGCGAGAGCTCGCGTGGGAACCGGGCGAGGAAGCGTCGTTTTTCAGCGGCTGCGACATGAAAGGATGGCCACTCCGTGAGTGGCCCATCGACCAGCGCCCTTTTCTGCACGTCGGAGGGCGCTTCTATTGCTTCGACCTTTACGCCGTCCGCGACCATTTCTATCGCGTGATATGGCGGACGGTTATCCGAATCCGACCCGATTTGAAGCAGGCGTGGGAAGATCGCCAACGCGAAGCTTCCGAATCTATCGCCGTGTCGCTAATCTCGAAACTGCTCGGAGGGGCGCAGGCGTACGCTCCTGCGTATTACCAGTGGCCACCGACCAAAAGCTCCGCGAAAAACTGGTGCGAATGCGACGGCGTCGTGATTGCTGACCTCGATGAGCACCTGTTCATTGTCGAGGTCAAGGCGGGCGCGTTTACGTACACGGCACCGACCAACGATTTTCCCGCTCACATCGCGTCCGCGAAGAATCTCATCGACAGGCCCCTCAGCCAAGGTCGCCGGTTTCTCGACTATCTGAATAGCGCAGCGGAGGTGCCCGTTTTCGACGCGCACCACAATGAACTCGGGCATATTCGACGCGATCAGTTCAAAAGCGTCACCATCTGCGGCATTACGGTGGACGCGCTCACCGAGCTCGCTGCGCAGGCCGAGCATCTCAAGCCAATGGGCGTGGATGTCGGCACGAAGGCGTCGTCTTGGGCAATTTCGATTGACGACCTTCGCGTTATGCGGGACCTTTTTCCGAATCCACTGGTGTTCCTGCACTACTTGACGCAACGTCGCCGCGCGGTCGAACAAACAGCCGCAATCAAGGTAGACGACGAATTGGATCATCTCGGACTCTACTTCACGCACAACAATTATCTTCAGCAGGCGTTGCGAATTAGCTGCGATGAGCCGACGATCTGGCATGGGTACAGAGACCGCATAGATCAGTATTACCAGGCGCTGCTCGTCGATGGTTTAGCGACGCGTCCCGGTCAGAAGTTGCCGCCCATCCTTCAACAGGTCATCGATCGTCTTGCAGTGCAACATGATCGCGGCCGCGCGCGCGCCGCTGCTGCTTTGCTCGATCTCGATTCCGCGTCACGGCAACAGCTTTCCATACTCCTCGACACCGCCATCCTGCGGCAGCGCCTCGGTTCACAACCGGCTCCGGCATCTGTATACGGCACGGCCACGATAACTATTTTCTGCTGGCGCGAAGGTGTCGTGCCCCGCGACGCAGCGTACGCGCGCGACATGACACTCGGTCTTGCATCGCTCGCTGGCGAAGAAAGCCGCCTTCTCTTTGAACTGATACTCAATGCCGATGGTGAAGTCGCCGACGTCGCTTTCGATTGGCTGCGGCCGGACTCCATCGCGTCGGAAGACCGCGTGCGCATCGACGCGATTGCGGAAACAACTTACCGTTTGCGAGTAAACTCTCAACGAAAGATTGGTCGCAACAAGCCGTGCCCCTGCGGCAGCCTTAAGAAGTACAAGAAATGTCACGGGAGTTGACGCGGAACATCTTCGCTCCCACAGTTTGCGGTGTCTTCTTGCGCACGAAAGCTCGAGCATATGCCGCGGCAGAGATGATTTGGTGGCTGCCCGCCTTGCTGCCCAGGAGACATGAGGACATAGGGGATGTTCTGCGGTATCCAGAAAACCCGCCGTCGAGGCGGGTTTTCGTAGCCTCAGGCCGCGACGCGATTGTCATTAATGTCTTCATCCTCCCCAATGTCTGGAGAGAGTAGGCGCACAAGTGCCCGAAGTTTCGTGGCGTTAGCCCTGGACCAATTCGCCAGGTGCTCCGCGAGAGAGGTAGTTGGAGTTGTGCCCCCGACGGGGGCACAAGATGTAGTTTCTTTCGCGCTCGGAAGGAACGAGAACGGTTCTGCGACTGAAATCTCAACGTTTTTAGCCTCCGCTGTGCGGTTGGAGGTGACCGATTCGAGGATCTGACGCTTTTCATCGTTCGTCGCCATTTCGTACAGCTTTTGCGGGCTTCGGGCGAGTTGGAGGCAAGAAAGAATTACGCGCTCAGTCGTGCTGAAATCACTCTCAACTGTCGCGAGCTTCTCTTGAAGAAGCTGGCGCTCAGCGAGAAGCGCAGCACGCCGCTCGTCGTGTACTGCCAGATCAACCCGGCCGTCGATTAATGCGTCAGTGAGGCGCGCGAGCCGTTCCGTCGCCGAGCCGATGGCACCTGTAAGGCGAAGCTTCTCTGCCGCGGCAAGCTCCGTTGCGTTTGCGAACGCACGGTGAACCTCGGCTTCGCATTGTTCCGCGGTCGCCGCAGGGAGGGTGAGGCTTGCAAGCATAGAGTCGACCGCACGATCGAGTTGGTCTTCCCGCAGGCACGTAGTGGGGCACGACTGAATCTGACAACGATAGTAGACGCGGCCTTTGACGCGCGTACCCACCAAGCTCCTGCCGCACGTGCGGCAGGCGAAGAGGCGCCGGTAGCGGTAGTCATGGACCTGCGTACGACGCGGCTTCTTGCCCGTAAGGACGTCTTGAACGCGCGCAAAGGTCGTCATGCGGATGAGCGGCTCGTGCTGTCCGGGAAACGTTTCACCTGATCGCAGCTTGATGATGCCGGTGTAGAACGGATTGCGCAGGATCGTTGTAAGCCCGGTCAGTGACAGGCGATTGCCCCGTCTGTTGCGAAGTCCTTTCTGCCAGAGCTCATCGAGAAGCATTGAGAGGCTCGCGTTTCCGGACGCGTATCGTTCGAATGCAAACCGCACGAGCGGGGCACGTTCGGAATCGAGAGCTTTCACCTTGCCACCGCCTTGGTCGAGATAACCAAGCGGCGCGTTCAAAGGATAAATGCCCTGCTTCAGGCGTCCGTAGAAACCTTTGCGGGTCTCTTCGCGGTTGTTGCGGATGAAGTCCGCGGCCACCACGGCGAGAATGTCCGCGGAAAGACGTCCACCGCGGGACTTCAAGTCCAGCGGCTCGTTTGCGAAGTGGACGTCGATTCCCGCGTCGATTAGCTCGCCGAGGTCAGCCCAGTCGCGCAGATTCCGTGCGCTGCGATCAATTTTATGAATCACAACGCCTTCGGCCTTGCCTTTGCGCAGGCTATTCATCATAGCCATAAAGACGGGCCGGCCGCGTTTCGCTGCGGTCTGGCGCTCCTCGAACCACTCGGCGATCTCGACGCCGCGCTTTGCAGCGTAGACACCAATCGCGTCACGTTGCTCCTGAAGCGAAACGCCCTGTACGCCTTGCTTCGCCGTAGATACACGGACGTAGCCGAATAGTCGTTTCATGAGTGTATTGAGTTGTAAGGTGCTTGGGGCTCGACCTCCGACCCCGTTGAAACCGTACCGCGCTCAATCGGCTCTGTCAAAATCGGCAGGCGCCGTGCGATGGCGACAGCAACCTGCCCGTAGCGACGAAGCCGCTCTTCAGTATTGTCCGCGGATATAGATTTTTCCATGCGGCGCACAGTAGTGCGGAAAACGCGCTCAAAAGAGGCGGGGAAACCTGCCGGGTATGCCTACAAACATCCGTATATCTGTGCCGCGTGCGGCACGTTTCCCCACCGTGACGATTCGCGCGGCGCGCCGTAAGGTCGACTGCATGCTCGAACCACTCTTCGCGCTCCGCAATCAGGCGGAGTTCTACCATCGGCAGCTGCCGGAAAAGGCACGCCGCTACCTCAACTCGCGCGGTGTTCCCGATACTTTCATCGAGCGCTACGTGCTCGGCTGGAATGGCAGCGCGATTACCGTACCGGTCGAGAACGAAACGGGCGAAGTCGTTTTGCTGCGAAAGATATTGCTGCCGACGGAGGGTGCGCACGTGATGAAGCGGCAATCGGAACCGCGTGCGGAGCTATACCCGTGGAGCACGCTAAGGCGCGATATTGGTCGCGTCGTGATCGCTGCGAATGAACTCGATTGCCTCGCGCTCGAAGCGCGCGGTTTCTTAGCCGTTTGCTCAACGGGTGGCGTTAACGCGTTCAATCGGGAGTGGGTGAAATGGTTTGAATCAGTCGATTGCGTCTACATCTGCTTCGATCGCTCGACTGCGAGCAAACTCGCCGCTGAAAACGTTAAACAGGTCATACCAAGAGCGATCATCGTCTCGCTGCCAGAGGAACTCGGGGAGGGTGGCGACGTCGGTGACTGTATTGAGCGCCTCGGGTATACGCGCAATGATTTCGAGGCGCTGTTCGCGAGGGCAAGCTGCGACCCGATAACGGAAACCGACGATGCGGCCCTAGTCGCACGCTTCGTCAGACGTGCCGCGCGCGTTAAAGCCGCCGTGCCAATCGCGAAAGTAGTCGCCGACTACACTGCACTGCGCGGTCGGCACAATCTTGTGGGACGGTGCCCTCTCCACCGGCAACCAGAGGGAACCCTGCAGGTCTTTCCAGAGACGGACACGTTCAAATGTCTTTTCTGTGGGGCAGCGGGCGACGCGATCGACTTCCTGCAGATCGTCGAAGGGCTCACATACGGGCAGGCGCTCGAGGCGCTTGAGAAAATTCAATACTCTGATGAACAGTTCGACGTCGCCTAACGAAGAGAAGGATAAAGCGCGAACCATACCCACGACGGGTGCGGTGCTTCCCGGAGGTGAACTCGTGGAGTTGGTCTATGACGCAGATGAGGCGGCGACGAGGCTTGTCTGCGGTACCGGCGAGCAGTGGCGATATGAGCGCGAGATCGAAACACGTCGCGGAGAGCGGCTTGTGCCGTATTCACCGGCGAACAATCTCTTGGTGCATGACGTTGTACTGTTGCCTTCAGAGCCTGCCGAGTACGGCGAGGAGCGGGAGCTTCTCGCCGGTATCCGGACGTTCATCCACCGCTATGTCGATGTGTCGCCGGTATTCGAGGAGCTGTCCGCCTACTACGTGCTGCTGACCTGGCTCTATGACAGCTTCCACGAACTGCCGTACCTCCGCGTCCGCGGCGACTACGGCAGCGGTAAGACTCGGTTCCTCCTCGTCGTAGGCTCCGTTTGCTACAAGCCGATGTTCGCGTCGGGCGCTTCGACGACTTCGCCGTTATTCCGCATCATGGACGCGTTCAAGGGCACGCTCATCCTGGATGAGAGCGACTTTCGCCTTTCAGACGAGCGCGCCGAGATAGTGAAGATCCTGAATAACGGCAACGCTCGCGGCTTTCCAGTGCTCCGCACTGAAGTGACCCGGTCAAGGGAGTTCGACCCGCGTGCTTATACAGTGTTCGGCC
>JALYOB010000253.1 GCA_030857085.1 Acidobacteriota bacterium
CTCCGTCGGCGGGGGATTCCTCGACCGTCTTCGCGGCTCGGAATGACACCGGGGGTTGGCGGCGGACAACCCCCGAAAATCACACTCCCGCCATCTCCCACTTTGCGATCGTCTCGCTGATCAGCGTCCCCACCTTCTCATTCACCCGGCGAAAGTATTCGTCCGCTTTCTTCTGATCGAACTTCGGGTAGCCCTGGCCCGGCTGGTAGAGGCCGATCGAGGAAGGGAACGGGACGGCGGACCAGGTGCCGGGCGCCGGATAGGCGGTCGCGAGTTTGTCGCTGTAGCGTTCGGGGTGCACGAGCGTGCGATCGGCAGCCTGCACGTACGCGGTCTCGTTCCAGCCGGCGTGGCCGCCGTCTTCGCCGAACACTTCCTTCGTCACGTCCGATGCGAACGACCACCAGTTGATGACCAGCGTGCGCACGTGACGCTCGGTGGCGACTTCCGCAGCGACGGCAGTCAGCACTGCCGTCTGTCCGCCTCCATGTCCATTGAGGATGATGATGTTTTTGAAGCCGTTCTTCGCCAGCCCCTCCATCACCGCTTTGATGTACGGCCGGTACGCCGCCTCGGGGATCTGGAACGCGCCCGGATACGCTTCCATCGAGCCGGTGATTCCGTACGGCACAACCGGCGCAATCATGGCGTTGACGCGCGGCGCGAGCGCGCGCGCCATGGCCACGGGCGCGGTGATGTCCGCACCGTTATTCACCACGCCGTGCGGCTCGAGCGTGCCGGTCGTCAGCAGCACCGTCTGAATCTTCGACGGCACCGTCTCTTTGAACTCCATCCAGTTGATGCGCTCCATCTCGCGCTCCTGCGCGTGCGAGGTGAGAGCGATGAAGAGTGCGATGAGGAGTGTGCGTTTCATGCCCGCCATTTTGTCATCGCGGGCAGAGCGGCACGATGACGATTACGGCGCGTAACGCCGCGTCGGAATCCCCTCGGCTTTGCTGATGCTGAGGGCGGCAAACGTGCGAATCAGCTTCCGCCCATCCGCATCGCCGCTTTCATACGCGCGGCAGAGCATCGCCACCTTCTGCGGGGTTTCGTTCGCAGAGATCGTGAAGCCCTCGATCGGCTGGTGCTTCTCGCGCGTGGCGGTTTTCGTCCATGCGCCGCCGCGGAGTTCGCAGCGAAGCAGCTCTTCGCCCTTCCCCGTCTGAAACGATTGCGCCGCGGCTGCCGGGATGCCCTTTGCGTTCGCCTTCTGTTCGTCGATCGCGCGCACGACGCACGTCTGCACCATGTCCCGCACGATCGCCATTGCGAGCCCGTCCGTGAGATGCAGCAGCAGACCGGAGTGATAGAGCGGCTTCTCGAATCGCGAGGCCGCCTCCTTCTCGGTTTTCGTGCGGCGCACCTCGCATTTCGACGAGAACCGCCGCCCTTCCCACTCGAACGTCAGCGTCGCCGTACCGCCCACCGGCGGCAGCGGATCCTGATGCGCAACGCGCACGCCCGCGACGGACACATCGATGATGTACACGAGCACATTGCCGACCGTGCCGCGGATGCGCTGCACCGGCGTCACACGGCCGAAGCGGCGACGCTCATCGCTCTCGTGGATTGCCTGAGTCATAGCTGTCGGGAAGGACCGCGCGGGATTATACGGAATCCGCCCCGAGCCCGCTTGGAATTCGCTGCATGTCCCTGCGTTGAACGGCCCGCATGCAGTTTCGATACGACATCCGCAACGTAGCCATCATCGCCCACGTCGACCACGGCAAGACCACGCTCGTCGATGCGCTCCTCAAGCAGGCCGGCGCAGTCCGCGCGAATCAGCACATGGACGAACGGGTGATGGACTCGAACGACCTCGAAAAAGAGCGCGGGATCACGATTCTCGCGAAGAACACCTCCATCCGTTATCTCGTCGATCAACCCGACGCCCTCGGACATCCGGTGCATCACGAGGCAACGCACACCGCCAGCGGTCACGATCTGCCGGCCGATTTCATTCATCCGGCCGAGGTGAAGATCAACATCGTCGACACGCCGGGTCACGCCGATTTCGGCGGTGAAGTCGAGCGCGTTCTGTCGATGGTCGACGGCGTCATTCTCCTCGTCGATGCGGCCGAGGGTCCGATGCCGCAGACCCGGTTCGTGCTGCGCAAAGCGCTCGGACTCGGATTGCTGCCGATCGTCGTCATCAACAAAATCGATCGTCCCGATCAGCGCGCCACCGAAGTGGTCAATGAAGTCTTCGATCTGATGATCGAGCTCGGCGCCTCGGACGAACAGATCGACTTCCCGATTCTGTATGCGATCGGCCGCAAAGGCATCGTGCGTCACGAACTGACCGACACGACCGAAGACTGCCGCCCTCTGTTCGACGCGATTCTCAAGCGCATTCCGCCGCCTCCGGGCGTCATTGAAGCGCCGCTGCAGCTGCTCGTCAGCGCCATTGACTACAACGAATACGTCGGCCGCCTCGGCGTCGGACGCATTCAGCGGGGCACCATTCGTCAGAACACCGACGTCGTGCTGATCCTCCGCGACGGCACGCACAAGAAAGGCCGCGTCACCAAGCTCTGGGCCTTCGAAGGATTGAAGCGCGCGGAGATTGAAGAAGCTTCGGCGGGTGAGATTGTCGCGGTCGCCGGCTTCACGGATGTCGAAATCGGCGAGACCTTCTCGGCCGCCGACGCTCCTGAAGCACTGACGCCGATTGCGATCGACGAGCCGACGGTCTCGATGTACTGGCTGGTCAATGACTCGCCATTCGCCGGTACGGAAGGGAAATACGTCACCTCGCGCAACATCAAAGATCGTCTCGATCGCGAATTGCGCAAAGACGTCGCATTGCGCGTGCGCGAGACCGGTCAGGCCGACCGCTTCGAAGTCGCTGGACGCGGCGAATTACACCTCTCGATCCTTGCCGAAAACATGCGCCGCGAGGGGTATGAATTCGCATTGTCGCGGCCGCAGGTCATCCTCAAGGAAATCAACGGCCAGACCATGGAGCCGTATGAGGCGCTGGTGGTCGACGTCGAAGAAGGTCACGTCGGCACGATCATGGAGAAAATCCAGCAGCGCCGCGGCGAAATGACCGACATGGTCAATCCCGGCACCGGCCGCGTGCGCATTGAATTCAAGATCCCGACGCGCGGTCTGTTCGGCATCCGCACCGAGTTTCTGTCGGAAACGCGCGGTACCGGATTGCTGTACCACACGTTCCTCGAATACGGCCCCTATCGCGGCGAGCTCGCGAGCCGCAACAGAGGAGCACTGGTGGCGAAGGAAGCGGGCGACACGACCGCTTATGCAATCGAGCCATTGCAGGAACGTTCGACGCTGTTCCTCGGACCGGGCAATAAGGTCTATGGCGGACAGGTGGTCGGCGAGAACTCGCGCGACGTGGACATGGTCGTCCAGGTCTGCCGTGCAAAGCACCTCACGAACATGCGCGCCTCCGGTTCGGACATGGCGGTGAAACTGACGCCGCCACGTCTGCTCACGCTCGAACAGTGCCTCGAGTGGATCGAAGACGACGAGCTGGTGGAAGTGACGCCGGAATCGATCCGCATCCGCAAACAGATCCTCGATCACTCGCAGCGCGAAGTTGCGGCGAAGAAGGCGAAAAAAGCCGCGATCGAGGGATGAGCGCGGGCGCGGCGCAATCAGCCGCGCTCGTGCCGAATGACGTTGAAGTTTTCGTCGCTCGACGGCGGCTCAAAGTACGCCGTCACTGCATCGAATTCGGCGTCGCTCGTCCATGCCGTCCCTGCCGGAAGCGCTTTCGATCGCTCCCGCAGCTGACGTTTGCACACTGCGTCCGGTGCATCGATGAAGTGCAGTTCGTGCGCCGCGCCTGCGCTTTCGAACAGCTGGCGAAACCACGTACGCTGACTTCTGCTGTTCCCCGGAAAATCGAGTACGACCGCGATGCCCATGCGTAGTAGTGCGGTGATGTGCGGCGCCAATGCGGCCTTGATGCGCGACGAATACTTTACGTAATCGCCGAGCGTGGCGATCTCGCCCGGATAAAGCCGCTCGAGGAATTGGTCTTCGACGAGGAGCACGGCGTTCTCACGCGCGGCGAGTGCCCGGGAGAGCGTCGATTTCCCGGCGGCCATTTTGCCGCACAGGAAGAAAAGCTTCGCACTGGCGGTCATTGTTTGACCGGACTCCAGAAAAACAGTCGCCCGAATGCCACGGCGAAGATCGCATACACGATCGCCGCGGGCCATATGCCCGCCTTCGAGGACGCGAACGCGCCAATGACGAAATGGGCCACGTTGCCGAGGGCGAGCGGGCGATTGTAGATCCCGCCGATTAGGCTCCCGCGCGCACTCCAGTTCACGAGCGCGAAGCCAAAGAACGCCGCGCCGAACAACTCGATGATCAGGCGTAATGGCCGGGTGTTGACGGCGCCGATCGCGCCGATGACTTCATCGGGAGCAAAGATGCCGGCAAGCCCGGCGACGCCGAGGACGATTGCGCTGGCGGTCAACAGGAGTCTGGTCGACATCCTCATTCCTCCGCATCAGGCGCGGCGCCCATCGGATGGACACGCGCCCACAATCCTGCCAGAGCGGAACGGTTGACGAGGAGAATCACCGCGCAGACCAGAGCGGCCGCGGCGCCGGCGAGCTGCTCCTGATCGCGCGCGAGCAGGAACTGGAGCTGCTGCGCGCCGTTCCAGGCGGGTTGCCGCGCAATGCGATAGACGATCTGGAGAATGCTGCTGACGGAGACGATGGCGAGATACACGCCGATGCCGCCGAATACGACGCTTTGCAGATCGCGCGCACTGTACGTGTCAGGAGTGACGGCGAGCGGTTCGTCATCACGCACGCCGATCATCGCCATGATCCGCTCGGCTCCGGTCAGCAGCAGCGCGCCGATGGCGAGATTCACCACCAACGTCAATCCGCCGCTCAGCAGGACATAGCGTCGCATGCCCGGCTGGCTCATTTCCGCGGGAAGAAACGCCGCCAGTCCGAGCCCGAGAACCCCGGTGAATCCATCGACGAGCCGCAACACTCCCCATAATTTCAGGAGCAGCACTCCCAGCGTTCGAACGGTCATCGCGCCTCCCTCCCCTGCATGATACGCGCGGCCGCTACGGGCGCCGCAAGGTGAGCACGAGCGGGGCGAGACGCCGCAATTCCTCTTCGGATTCGGAGAAAACCTCGAGAACCGGCTCGTCGCTCGCGACGCCGTGGCCATACCACGCAAGCACCTTTGTTTTTCCCGCGACGACGAAGACGTCTCTGTCGCCGACTGTGGCGCGGCAACGATCGCCCGCAGTTTCGTCGAATGAAGATTCCGCGAACATGCCGAACGACAGCGTCACCCGCGCGCCTCCCCCCTCCCACACCTGGCCGCCATGAACGAACACTCGGTTGCTCTGCACGAGCGTCATTCCCGGCGGCAGCAGCAGTTGCCATTGATCCATTGCAGCGGTGCGTTGCCAATCGGCCGCTGGCTCGCCCGCAGGCGGACATACGCCCGGCCTGAACAAGGCGCGAAAGGCCTTCAATGCCGCGGGGTGATAAATGGTTGCGTGCTTCTCCTCCGGCATTTTCTCGTAATGCCAGCGCACACCCGCCGGCGCGGTACGGGTCAGCGCGGACGCGAGCTGCTCCATCAATGCGGCGTTTTCTTTTTCTTCGGTACTGACGAAGTAGAGCGTTTTCGCGCCGCCGCGCCACTTCTCCAATGCCGCCGGCGCGTCACTCACGAGCGCATGGTCGTTCCACCAGAGACTCGGATCGAAGGCGATGTACGTGTCGAACAGATCGGGCTCGCGAAAGAACGTCTCGACCGCAAAGAGGCCGGCCAGCGACTCCCCCACAATGGCGGTCTCGCCGGTGGTGCGATAGCGCGCTTTCACCGCCGGCATCAGCTCGTTGCGAATGAATTTCCGGAACGCTTCCGATCCGCCGACGCGCGGCGCGATCTTTTTGTCCTTTTCGTTCTGCGTCGGTCCGGTCATGTCGCGGCGGCGCTCGGTGTTCTCGATCCCGACCAGGATGAACGGCCGCATCGTGCCGTTGCCCGTGGAGACCTGCACCAGCCCCGCGACGTGGAGAAAATCCTCTGCAATTCCGCCGTCGGGCATGTACAGCACCGGCAGCCGCGTGTCCGCACTCTCCGCGTACTGCGGCGGTAAATAGACATTGATCCGCCGCTTCTCCCCGAGCACTTTCGAGTCGATGGTGAAGGTCTCGCCAATGGTCAGCGGCGAAGCCGTCGCCGCTGACGCGAGAGGCGCAATGAGCATCAGAAAGAGGAGCTTTGCGGCGGTGATCATTGGCCGGCCATTGTACGCGGCGCGTCGCCGCGGCTACCGCGCGACGATGCCGAGAATCTCGCCCGCGACCTCGCGCACTGTCCGATCCGCCGCATTGATGTGCGTTGCAAAGGCTGGATCGCCATGCACCGCACAGCATTCGGCGGCGCGGCGGAATTGCCACGCGGCATCCTTCGGCTGCAGGCGGCGCGTGCGCAGACGCTCCTCGACCACGCTCAGCGGGGCGACGAGGCAGACGTGATACGCATCGGGCTCGAACCGGGCAATGCCGCGCTGGATCTCGCGCAGGTAATCAATGTTCGAGAACGCCATCGGAACGATGACGTTCGGGCGGGCGATCCGCGTCGCGCGTAATGCGCCGACCGTGAATCGCCGCCACAGTCGTAAATCCTGAAAATCGGCAACGCGCGTCATGCGCTGCATCGCCATTCCGGCGAGTTCGGGATCGTACAGAAC
>JALYOB010000702.1 GCA_030857085.1 Acidobacteriota bacterium
CTCCACGAGCTCTCCCTCGAAGGCGACGAATGGAGGCTCGCCACCGCTGTTGAAGCTCGCGGCGGGGCGAGACAGTGCGTCGGCGGCGACAGGATGAGAGTCGCCATCCTTGAAGCCGCCCAGATCGCTCGCCGACCCTCCTCGGCGCCGCTCCGGGAAGTTGTTCGTGTCACCGATGACGACCGCTCCCCGCAGCGCGCGCGTGCCGCTCACCGTTCCGTCGCGATGGAGCGTGGCCGCGTCGACGATGAAGAAGACCTCGTCCCACTTACCGTCGCGTTCCGTGATGTCGTCCCAGGTCGCACGAATCACCCGGAAGCCTGTGACGGTGACGCGGAAGTTGCCACGAGCGGCGGCTCCCCCGCCGACCGTCACGACGGAGGGATCGGAGGTGATGCGCCCCCCGACCTTCTCCCACCCTCCAAAGTTCGCGTTCGCACCACGGCCGCGCCATAGCTCGCCGTCGCTTCCGCGAACGTAGAGGACGTATTCGCCCGGCGCGGTCGCGGCGACGTCCGGGCCGTCGCCGGCGGTGAAGAGGCCACCGCGAGACGTCCAGCTCCCGCCGCCGTAATGCATCATCTGGTTGTCGCTGCCTTGCACGAAGACATCGACGCGGCCGCCGCCGCGGGCAACCGCACCGGGATCGGAATTGGCGCGCTGACCGAGCGGTGTCCACGGCTCCCACGTGCCCGCGCTGTGGTGCGCCGACCAGACCATCCCGTCCGTGCCCCGCGCGACCACGGTGATGTCATTGAGGCCGTTCGAGACGGCATCCGGCGCCGCGCCCAGGGGGAACTCGCCGCCGATCGACTGCCATCCGCCCCATGCGGAACCGTCCCACACTTTGCGCTGCATCGCCCGGGTTGCGCCGTCGACCGCAAACACGTCGAGGCGGTTCGGCCCCCAGGCAGTGCAGGTTGGCGACGACGCCAGATTGCCGTCGTGCTTGAACCACGGCGACCATGCGCCTTCGGTGAACGCGATCTGCCAGAGCTTGTTGTCGGTGCCGCGAACCACGACGTCGATCCGCCCCGAGCCCCAGGAGCAGGCGTCGGGAGCGCCGACGATCTCTCCGCCGAGGGACTGCCACCGCGTGCCGTCGTAATGCATGAGCGAGCCGTCTTCGCCGCGCGCGAAGACATGCTGCTGCGCCTGCGCCGCGAACGAGAGCATCAGGAAAACGACCGCCGCGAACGTCTTCCGGACTGCACCCGCGACCGCCCGCTTCTCCGCCAGAGTGTGGAACCACATATCCGCAAATCTCCTCTCTCGAATGCCGTGGACATTCGGGCCGGAGGGGCGAAAAAGTCCTCAAAAAGACCTCAAAATGCGTTCAAAAGAGCAACGGGACGGCGGTTACAATGCCCGCTCCGCTCCCGTGACAGCTCACCCCGTCTCACCGACGACGTACGACTTCGGCCGGTACCGGCTGGCCGTAGAAGACCGGCTGCTGCTCCGCGACGGGGTTCCGGTCCCGCTGTTTCCCAAGGCGTTCGACATCCTGGTCGTGCTGGTCGAGAGCGGCGGGCGTCTGGTCACGAAGGAAGAGTTGCTGCGGAGAGTGTGGCCAGACACGTTCGTTCAGGACGCGAACCTCTCGCAGAACATCCACCTGCTCCGAAAGGCACTCGCCCCGGGTGCAGATGACGAGGCGGTGATCGAGACGGTGCCGCGGCAGGGCTATCGCTTCACCGCCAACGTCACCTCGCCGGGATGCGAGCCGGAGGTGATCGTCAGCCGCAGGAGCACGACGCACGTGGTGGTCGAGGAGATCACCGACGAGAACGAGCCGGCCGAGGATCGGCGCACCGTCGTGGTCGCGGCAGTGGTTGCCGCGGCCGTCGCGACGCTCGCCATCAGCGGCGCCGCACTCTGGAGCCGTTCGGCGTCACGACCGGAGCGAACGCTCGCCGCCGCGCCGGTGCGCGCTTCGATGGTGCGCCTCGAACGGCTCACGACCGACAGCAGGTCGTATGAGCCGGCCATCTCGCCCGACGGGCGGTTCGTTGCGTACCAGGTCGCGGACGCCGGTCATCAAACGGTCTGGCTGAAGAACATCGCCACCGGAAGCGCGGTGGAGATTCTCCCTCGCAGCGTCAGCGGTTATTCGAGCCTGACCTTCTCGCGCGATGGGAACGAGATCCTGTACAAGAGCGGGAATCCGGAGCACGGCAGCGTGCTCCGCGTCCCTCTGTTCGGCGGCGCTCCACGAGAAGTGGCGACGAATGTCTGGAGTGACTTCAGTATCTCGCCCGACGGCCGCGAGATCGCCTTCGTCCGTCCCGACGCGGCAAAGCAGTCCCAGCTCGTCGCGGCGAGCATCGCCGGAGGGAGCGAGCGTGTGATGGCCACGCTCGTGGAGCAGGAAAACTGGCTGGAGGTCGCCAACACATCGCCCTCCTGGTCGCCGGACGGCACGCGGGTCGTCTTCTGCGGCGCCTGGCGCGAGCCCGGTCGCGGATTCACGTTCGCGCTGTACGTCGCTCCGGCACGCGGCGGCACGTTGCAACGGCTGCCCTCTCCACCGTGGAACCGTCTGTCGCAGGCGGCCTGGCTCGGAGACGGCTCGGCGGTCG
>JALYOB010000703.1 GCA_030857085.1 Acidobacteriota bacterium
CTCCCCGCAAGCGGGGCGAGGGGCAACGGCAGGAAGACGCCCGGCAGGTAGCCCTTCTCCCCGCGATGCGGGGAGAAGGTGCCCGAAGGGCGGATGAGGGGCCGTGCGGCTTAAAAGAACACCGCCTTACGAGTTCATGTCCTTCCCCGCCTCCAGCTTCTTCACCGCCTCCTCGAGCGACTTCCGATTCGTCTCATCGGGTGCCTGCGCGAGTGCGAGCTTCGCGTACTTCAGCGCCTCTTTGTAGCGGCCGACGCTCGAGTAGCCGCGGGCGAGGCCGACGTTCACCGGCCACTGGTTCGGGAAGCGTTTCGCGTTCAGCTCCCACACCTTCAGCGCCTCTTCTTTCTTCCCCTGATTGAAGAGCTGGCGTGCGTACTGGTGAATCTGAATCGCCGTCGCAGTCGGATGACCGAGGGCTTTCTGCCGCGTCGCGGCCGCCTCGGCCGTCCTGCCGTTTGCTTCCTGCGCCATGGCCAGCGCTGTGAGAGTCTGGTAGTTCTCTTCTCCGACGAACTTGCGGTTGACCGCGGCGTCCGCGAACTCGAGCGCGTCCGCATTGCGTTTGGCGCCCAGCGCGTACTGCGCAGCGGCGACCCAGTTCTGCCACGCGAAGCCCTTCGAGTTGCGCAGCTCATTGCGAATGCCGGCGATGTGCAGGTCGGTCACGTTGTCGACGCTGATGGTGAGCGGAACCTGCAGGTCTTCCCACTTGAGTGCGACCGTCGCGCGATCGGGCTTGCGCTCGGTGAACTCGTACGTGAGGTACTCGTTGTACTCGCTCTTCGACGGTTTGACTTTGACGCGCAGCACGTCGTCTTTCGGGTCGTAGAAGAAGCTGCCCCACGCGGTGGAGTTCTTCGAGAAAATCACCGTCCACTCTTCCGGTCCGGCGATCATGTGCAGGCCGTAGCTGCCGGCGGGCAGCGGCTGTCCTTCCACTTTCACGTCGTGCGAAACGGTGAAGACGGTGTTCTCGTTGGCGCCCGCGCGCCAGGGGCATTCGGTGCAGGTGCCGAAGCCGAGATCGGTGAGGCCGTACGGGACGAGCTGTCCCCAGATCTTGCCGCGGCGGTCCTCGCCATTGGGAGCGTGAACGTCGGGGCTGTTGTAGTCGACGGTGATTTTCACGATCCCGCCGATGTACTGCGTGACGATGGCGTGTTGGTTGTCGCCGTTGGGCGGCGTGCTGCTGAGGACCTGGGCACCAGCGCGCGTGGCGAGCATCGTCACGAGCGCGAAAGACACGAGTAATGAGCGGCGCATCAATTCTTCCTCCTGAATGCGCCGCATCATAGGAAGAGTCCCGTGGCAACGCGGTGAACACCGCGTGTCAAATACGCTTCTATTGAAGCGCTTTTACATAAGCGATGACCGGACTGAGCTGCGCCTGCTGCAATCCGAGCTGTTTGTGCGCCGGATTGTTCTGGAACGCCTGAGCGAGCTCGCTTTCCGATCGCGACTGCGTTTCCTTCGAGGCGAGCGTCACGCGGCCCACCGTCTTCCGTCCGTCGGCGCCGTGACACGTGGCGCAGTGCTGTTTGAACAGCGGCTGCCCGGCGGCGATCTGCTGCGTCGGTGCCGGAGCGGCATCTGCGGGCGGCTGCTCGGTGATGGCGCGAGTGGTCGTCTGCGCGCCGCCCTGCGCGGGCGTCTCGGTCGTGACGGTGTTCGCATTCGTCCCGACCGGCACGAGCGCGGTCGAGCCGGTATCGCTCGATGCGGCGGTACTGGCCGAGGTATCGGTCGGCGTCGTCGACGCTTCGGTGGTGGTGATGTCGTGCGGTGCGTTGCGCTCGACCGCGTCGCGGTTGCACGCCGCGAAGATGAAGAGCGCGAGAAGGAGCGTCATGTTTTTCATGCTCGGGGAACGAGCACAGGGCGTGCCTCTCGCCGCGACGGTAGGATACGGGCGTGAAGCGCGTGCTCTACTTCCACGGCTTCGCCTCGTCGCCGGCGAGCGCGAAGATCACTGCGCTGCGGCCCCTCCTTGCGCCTTACGGGATTGAGCTCGATACGCCGGACTTGAACGTGCCGTCGTTCGAAAAACTCGACTTTGATGCGATCGTCGATCATGCGGTTGCGTGCGCGAGAGCGAATCCGCCGCGCGCGATGGTGGGCAGCTCGTTAGGCGCCCTGGTCGCGCTCGCGACCACGCAGCGCGGCGTGCACGTGCCGCTCGTTCTGATCGCGCCTGCATTGGGTGTTGCGCAACGATGGCAGACGAAGATCCCCGACGGCGATCCGGTGACGGTCTTCAACTTCGCCCGCAACGAAAACGCGCAGATTCACCGCGCGTTCTTCGAGCAGATGGCGAACCTGTACGTGGACGCCGTCCCGCCTCCTGCGCGCGTGACCGCGATCATGGGCCGCAAAGACGAGACAGTGCCGTTCGCGATCGTGGAAGAGACGTGGCAGAAATGGGAAGCGTCCGGACGACTCGTTGCGGGATCGAAGTTTGTGGTGCTGGAAGAAGGGGATCATGGCCTCGTGTCGCACGCGGAGCTGATCTGCGACGCGATCGCGGAAGCGGTTTAGGAGTGCGGTGGCAAAGCCACCGCTTTGCTATGTTCCAAAG
>JALYOB010000254.1 GCA_030857085.1 Acidobacteriota bacterium
GGCCGCCGCGCTGGCGAGTAACACCAGCGCGGCGACGGCGAAGAACGCACTCTGCGGCGCTCGCGCGAACCGCACCCGTTCGCTCAGCACTTGTCGCATCCATGCTCGGCGGAATCGCGAGTCTCGGCGCTCACGTCCGCCGTCTGACTCATGAGGGCGAGACTGCGATCGACCACCGTCGCCCATTGCGAAGCCCGCGTGTCGTCGTACGCGTCGTGCCAGTTCCACCACTTGTACGGCTCGGACTGCGGGTAACCGGCGGGCGAGTCTTCCCACAGCTCCTGACGTCCGAGGGCGGTGATGTCGAGATAGGACCAGGTGCTGCCCATCGCTTCGTCGCCGCGGTTGTTGAGAAAGTAGGTGCGGTACACGCGCTCGCCGTCGCGGAAGAACGCGTTCGTGCCGTGCCACTCGTCCACGCCGAAGTCGCGATCGAAATCGTCGGTGATCGTGAACCACGGCATCTTCCAGTCCATGCGCGCCTTCACCTGCGCAATGTCGGCCTGCGGCGCGCGCGAGACGAACACCAGCGTCGTGTCGCGAGCGTTGAGATGCGAGACGTGCGCAACCTGATCGGCGACGAGCGAGCAGCCGCGGCATGCATGCTCGGGCCAGCCGTACACGCCCGGCTCGAAGAAAGCGCGATAGACGATCAGCTGGCGCCGCCCTTCGAACAGGTCGACGAGGCTCACTCGGCCGTGCGGTCCCTCGAACGCGTACTCCTTCTCGATCGCCAGCCACGGCATGCGCCGGCGCTCGGCGGCCAGCGCGTCACGTGCGCGCGTCACTGCTTTCTCTTTGATCAGCAGCTGTTCGCGCGCGGATTCCCACTCTTCGCGTGACACGATCGGCGGCGTCTGCATCACCGCCGACGTGATGTTTTCCAATGTTCCTGTGTTGTTCGTCGTCATCGTTCGTTCTCCTGCGAGGCGGCGTTCTGTCGCCTCGTCGTGCGATAGTCTCGGCCGCGGATTGCGAACGATGGGAGTGACAAGTCTGGCGGGATTTCGATGGACTCGATGATCACCGCCGCCGCACGCGCGCTTGCTGCCGGCGATCCGTTCGGCGCGCTGAAACGGGTCGCTCTGCGCGACGATGCGCCTGCGCTCGCACTGCGCGGAATCGCGATGGCGCAACTCGGCGACCTCGCACGCGCGAAGGCTCTCCTGCGTCGTGCAGCGCGTGCATTCGGGCCGAAAGAAGCGGTGTCGCGTGCGCGCTGCGTGGTGGCGGAGGCGGAGATCGCGCTCGCGTCGCGCGAGCTCGGCTGGCCTGCGAAGATGCTCGACGCGGCGCGGGCGACGCTCGAAGCGTACGGCGATCGCGCGAACGCGACGCATGCACGCTATGTCGAAATCCGCCGGCTGCTGCTGCTCGGCCGTCTCGATGACGCGGAACGCGCAGTCGCAGAAGTCGATGAGGCGGCGTTGTCTCCTGCGCTGATAACGGTGCACGAGCTGGTGCTCACCGGAATCGCGATCCGCCGTCTGCGCGCGACCACTGCGCGCGCTGCGCTCGCACGTGCGGAGCAGGCCGCGCGAACAGCGAACATTCCTGCGCTCACCGCGGAAGTGGGCAGCGCCGCGCGTGTGCTGAACGCGCCTGCCGCGCGGCTCGTCCGACATGACGAAGATCGCCTCGTCCCGCTCGACGAAGTGGAAGCGTTGCTCGCGTCGAACAAGCTGATCGTCGATGCGTGCCGCAACGTCGTGCATGACGACGGCACCGTCATCTCGCTCGCCACGCGGCCCGTGTTGCTGGCGCTGGCGCGTGCGCTCGCGGAAGCGTGGCCGGACGACGTCGCGCGGGAGACGCTCGTGCGCCGCGCGTTCGGAGCGGCGAGTGTCGACGAATCGCATCGCGCGCGACTGCGCGTCGAGATCGGTCGTCTGCGTTCGGCCTTGCGCACGGTCGCCGATGTGCGTGCGACGAAGCGAGGCTTTGCGCTGACGCCGCGTCGCGCACCGGCGGTCGTCGTGCTCGCGCGGCCGCTTCAAAAAGAACATGCACCCGAGCCGGCGGCGGTGCTCGCGTTGCTCGCCGATGGCGAATCGTGGTCGAGCTCCGCGCTCGCACTCGCGCTCGGATCGAGTCAACGCAGCGTGCAGCGCGCGCTCGACACGCTTGCTGCAGCGGGCGACGTGCAGCCGGTCGGGCGCGGAAGAGCGCGCCGCTGGATGACGCCGCCCGTGCCGGGATTCACGACGATCTTGTTACTCCCGGCGCAGATGCCCGCTGACTAACATGCGCGCATGAATCGAGTCACCGCAGAAGTCGTCCGAGAATACGGTCCGTTTCCCGAAGCGCCGCGCGTCCATGGAGTGACGTTCGACGGAGAGCACGTCTGGTTCGCGTCGACGAACGGATTGAACGAGCTCGATCCCGCGAGCGGCGAAACGCTGCGCACGATCGACGTCGCCGCCGATGCCGGCACCTGTTTCGACGGCGAGCATTTCTATCAACTCGGCGAGGATCGCATCCGCAAGATCGATCCGAAAACAGGCAGCGTGATCGCGACGATCCCTGCGCCCGGCGGCGGTGGAGACTCCGGCCTCGCGTGGGCCGAGGGGACGTTGTGGGTGGGGCAGTACCGGGAGCGGAAGATTCATCAGATCGATCCGGAGACCGGCGCGATTCTCCGCACCATCGAATCGAACCGCTTCGTCACCGGCGTGACGTGGGTCGACGGCGAACTGTGGCACGCCACCTGGGAAGGCGACGAGAGCGATTTGCGCCACATCGACCCGAATACCGGCGCGGTGCTGGAGCAGGTCGAACTGCCCGCGGGCGTCAACGTGTCGGGACTCGAATCCGACGGCGCGGAGCACTTCTTCTGCGGCAGCGGCGGGGGAGGGAAGGTCCGAACGATCCGGCGCCCGCGGCGCAACTGATGACGAACTCCTCGCGCTGCGGCCCCGACCGCCTTCTATAATTGCCGACTTCATTCATGTCGGAGCCGGGGACGCTCGCGAGCGGCCGTTTCACGATCCAGCGGCGAATCGGGGCCGGTGGGATGGGCGTGGTCTACGAAGCCTTCGACCGCGACCGCCGGCAATCCGTCGCCCTCAAAAAACTCCTCGGCACCGATGCCGCGGCCATCGTCCGCATCAAGCACGAGTTCCGCGCGCTCGCCGACGTCGTCCATCCGAATCTCGTCCGACTCTTCGAGTTGATCGGCGAAGGCGACGACTGGTTCTTCACGATGGAGCTCGTCGAAGGCGCCGACTTTCTCAACTACGCGCGCGGCCGCCGCTCGTCGGTTCCATTCGACGCAACGACCGAACAGCCGACGACGGAAAGGGCAACGCTGGTCGGCGAGCGTGCACGCCGCTTCGACATTACGCCCCGTCCGCTCGAGTCGAACAAAGAGGCGATCATCGTCACCGACTACGCGATGCTCCGCCGCACGTTGCGCCAGCTCGCGGAAGGCGTCGCCGCGCTGCACGACAACGGCAAACTGCATCGCGATCTGAAGCCGTCAAATGTACTCATCACACCGGCCGAGCGCGTGGTCGTGCTCGACTTCGGACTCGCAACCGACATCGCCGCGTACGATCGCAAGCTGACGTTCGGCGGCACGCCCGCGTACATGGCGCCCGAACAGATCGCCGAAATGCCGGCGACCGAGGCGAGCGATTGCTATGCGATGGGCGTGATGTTGTACGAGGCGCTCACCGGGACGCTGCCGTTCAGCGGCAATTTTTATTCGATGCTGATGCAGAAACGCACCAGCGACCCGAAGCCGCCGATCGAAATCGTCGGCAGCATTCCGGAAGATCTCAGCAGTGCGTGCGTCGATCTGTTGCGCAGAGATCCCGCGAGCCGGCCGAGTGCGCGCGAGCTCGCGGAGCGTCTGCAATCGAGCGCCGCACCCGCGGCGACGCCGTCGATCACCATCTCGCGATCGCGCGAGATGCCGTTCGTCGGACGCATCGCGCAGCTCGAGCAGCTCGAATCCGCATTGCGCGCGTCGGAACGCGGCTCGGCCGTGCTCGTCCTTTTGCGCGGCGCGTCGGGCATGGGGAAGTCGTCGCTCGTTCGCCACTTTCTGCATGAGGTGCAGCGGCGCGATTCGCGTGCGGTCGTCTTCACCGGCCGCTCGTACGAACAGGAATCGGTGCCGTACAAGGCCGTCGACAGTCTGATCGATGATCTCGCGCGCTACCTGCGCCGCGTCTCCGCGCTCGAAGCGAAGGCGCTGCTGCCGACCGATGCGGCGGCGCTCGCGCGATTGTTTCCGGTGCTGCAGGAGCTCGATGCGGTCGTCAAAGCGCGGCGGCGTCCGCTCGACATCCGCGACTCGCAGGAGCTGCGCCGCCGCGCCTTCGCCGCCTTGCGCGAGCTGTTCGCGCGCATGAGCGACGAGCGCCGCGTGATTCTTTTTCTCGACGATGTGCAGTGGGGCGATCGTGACAGCGCGGCGCTGCTCGCTGAGGTGCTCCGTCCGCCGGATGCGCCGCCGCTGCTCGTCATCGCCGCGCATCGCATCGAGGAAGCGGAGTCGAGTCCGATGCTCGCGGAGCTCGCGAAGATTCGCGACGCCGATCGCAACGCGTTAGGCGAGGTCCGAGAGATCGCCCTCAGCGAACTGAGCGCCGCGGAGTCGCAGGATCTGACGCGCGCATTGCTGCACGACACGAGCGGCCGACACGTCGACACGATCGCGCGCGAGGCCGGCGGCAGTCCATTCTTTATCGTCGAACTGTCGCGCTTCTCTGATACCACCAGCTTCGATACCGCCGAATTGACAGGCGGCGAGATGATGCTCGACGACGTGATTCGCTCGCGCATCGCGCAACTGCCGCAGGGCGGACGCGAATTGCTGGAAGTGGTCGCGGTGTCGGGACGTCCGATCGTCGTCACGGCTGCAAATCGCGCGTCGGACCTGCATCGCGATGACGTAGCGATGGTTGCGCGATTGCGCGCCGATCATCTGCTGCGCACGCGCGTGCGCGGCGGACGCGAAGAGCTCGACACGTATCACGATCGCATTCGCGAGGCGATTCTCTCCACGCTTCCGCGCGAGCGAAAACGTGCGCATCACCTCACGATCGCCCGCACGCTCGAAGACGAAGGTTTGCGCGATCCGGAAGTGCTGACCGTGCACTATCGCGAGGCAGGCGACAACGCACGCGCGGCGTCGTTTGCGATCGAGGCCGGCGATCGCGCAGCCGCTGCGCTCGCGTTCGAAAGCGCAGCGGACTTTTACGAGATGGCGCTGTCGCTCGCGGGCGGCGCGGCCGATCCGCTCGTGCAGAAGAAGCTCGCCGATGCGCTCGCGAACGCAGGCCGCGGCGCCGACGCAGCGACGCATTACCTCGATGCAGCACAAGCCGCGGAAGGTGCCGAAGCGCTCGAATTGCGCCGCAAGGCGATGGAGTGTCTGCTGCGCGCCGGTCATGTCGACGGCGGTCTGCGTCTCATTCGCGATGTGCTCGACGCGGTTGGACTCGCGTTGCCGGCCACGCCGAAACGCGCGGTCGCGGGCATCCTGCTGAATCGCGTGCGTCTGCTCGCGCGCGGACTCAAAGCGGAGGAACGTGCGGCAACGGCAGTCGATCCGCAGCAGCTCACGCGCATCGATGTCTGCTGGGGTGTGGTCACGGGGCTCGCGCGCATCGACAACATTCGCTCCGCGTACTTTCAGCCGATTCATCTGCGGCTCGCGCTCGAGGCAGGGGAGCCGTATCGCCTCACGCGCGCGCTCGCAGCGGAAGCGTGTTTCTCCGCGACGCGCGGCGAGAAGGCGAAGGTGCACACGGAGAAGCTGGTGTCGCGCGTCGATCGGAGTGCGCGCGCGATCGGGGAACCGCACGCGATCGGCATGTCCGCCATGGCCCGGGCGATGGAAAGCTACTACCTCGGCCACTTTCGCGATGCAGTGCAGAACGCGGATGCGGCCGAGGCGATTTTTCGTGAGCGGTGCACGGGCGTGTCGTGGGAGATCAGCACGACCGTCAATTACGCCCTCTGCTCGCTCATGTACCTCGGCGATCTGTCGCAGCTCACGCAGCGCGTGCCGCAGCGATTGCGTGAAGCGGAAGTGCACGGCGATCTGTACGCGGGCATCGATCCGGTGTGCCGTCCGGGCATCGTCTGGCTGGCGAATGACGAGCCGGAGACCGCACGGCGTTCGGTGCGGCAGGTGATGGATCGCTGGTCGCTGCAGGGCTTTCATTTCCAGCATTACCTGGAGATGTTTGCCGAGAATCAAACCGATCTTTACCTAGGCAACTGGGCCTCGGCATGGCGGCGATCCGACGAGCGCTGGCCGCTGATGAAATCGGCCTTTCTGCTGCGCATTCCATTCGTGAAACTCGAGGCGCTGCATCTGGTCGGCAGATGCGCGCTCGCCGCCGCCATCGGCAGCGGCGACATGTCGCTCGTCGCACGCGCGGAGAAGAACGCGAACGAAATCGAAAAAGAAAAAGCGGCGTGGGCGCAGCCGTTCGCACTCGCCTTGCGCGCGGGCGTGGCCGCAATTCGCAATCGCACCGAAGAGGCGCGCGATGCATTGAGCCAGGCCGCGCGCGCATTCGAAAAGCACGAGATGCTGCTCTACGCGAAAGCCGCCGAACATCGCCGCGGCACGCTCACCGGCGGCGCCGGCGGGCGCGCAATCGCCGCGAACGCAGACGGCTGGCTGCGCGCGCGCGGCGTGCAGAACGTGCCCCGGTTGCTCGACGTGTTGATGCCCGGGTTTACGG
>JALYOB010000704.1 GCA_030857085.1 Acidobacteriota bacterium
GGCTTGGCCTGTCAGACGGGTCCGGGGCCGTGCCCCGGCCGCCGGAGGCCTCTGGTCGTCTCTGGCTCGTCAGTGCCCGTCGCCGAAGATGCGGCGGAGGAGGCCTTTGAGGCCGCGTTCCTTCTCTTTGGCGCGCTCCTGTGGCTTTTGCGGCTCCACCGGGCGCGTTGCCTCGGCGCGCTGCGGCTCGTCCGTTGCCGCGGGCGGCTCGTTCCAGAACGGGCTCGGGTCGCCGCTGCCTGCATGTACCGAGCAGACCGACTGCGGCTCCGTCCCCATCACGAACGGCTCCGTGCGAGTGTTGGGGCAGTATGGCGTGGCCAGCATGCCGGTCAGCGGATCGACTTCGCGCTCGATCACATCGTCGGGGCGGCGCCAGTCGACGTCCGCGACGAGACCGTCGATGCGATTCATATGGCGCGTCCAGATCGGCAGACAGGCGTCGCCACCGGCGAGGCGGACACTGTGGCCGTCATCGAACCCGATCCACACCAGCGACACGATGCGCGGCGAATAGCCGATGAACCATGCGTCGCGATAATTGCTCGTCGTCCCGGTCTTGCCGGCGTACTCGTGCTCGAATCCGAGGGAGCGGGCGCGGGCGGCGGTGCCGTAGTTGAAGACGTCTTTGAGGACATCGTTCATCACATAGCAGACGCTCGCCGGTGCGACGCGCTTCATCTTCACATTGCGCGTTTCCAGTAATTGGCCGTCGCGCGTGACCACCGCCAGAATCGAGACCGGCTCCGCTTTCACTCCGAGATTCGCAAAGACCGAATACGCGAACGCGATTTCGAGCGGCGTCACTTCGAACGATCCGAGGGAGACGGAGGGATACGGCTCGAGCCGGCTTTCCACGCCGATGTTCGCGGCCGTCTTGATGACATTGGGAACGCCCGCGTCAATGGCGGCGCGCACGGCGGGGATGTTGTACGAATGCGCGAGCGCCGCGCGGACGGTGACGCGTCCGTGAAAACGATTGTCGTAATTCTGCGGACGCCAGATCGCTGCGCCCGCCTGAACGGCAATCGGCGAATCGTCGAGCACTGTCGCGGCGGTGAATGCTTCCGGGCCGCGCGCCGGATCCATCGCCGTGACATAGACGAAAGGCTTGAATAAAGAACCGGGCTGACGGCGCGCCTGAATCGCACGATTGAACTGCGTCTTCGAGTAATTGCGTCCGCCGACCAGCGCCTTCACATAGCCGGTGCCCGGCTGAATCGTCACCACCACGCCTTCGAGCGGCGTCTTCGACGTGCGAATGTGCTTGTATTTCTTCGACAGATTGGCGATGCCGTTGTCGATCGCCTCTTCCGCCGAGCGCTGCATGATCGTGTCGAGCGTCGTGAAAATGCGCAGCCCTTCGGTCTTGAGCTGCGTTTCCGGATACGTCTCGCGCAATTGCTTCAGGACGAGGTCGACAAAGAACGGCGCGCTGCGGGAGGTCTTCGGAAAGCGCGTCACCTGTAGTGGCGCGGCGACGGTTTCGAGGTATTCGCGCTCGGAGATTTTTTTCTGATCGCGCATCAGGCCGAGCACCGTGTCGCGGCGCGGTTTGGCGCGGTCGGGGTATTTGAGCGGCGACAAGACATTCGGCGAGCGGATGATCCCCGCCAGCGTCGCCGCCTCGGATAACGTCAGATAGGTGACCTTTTTCCCGAAATAGACCTGCGACGCCTGCTCGACGCCGACGATCTGCACCGAGCCGTTCTGCCCAAGGTAAATCTCATTGCAGTACGCCTCGAGAATCTCGTCTTTCGAGTAACGCATCTCGAGCAGCAGCGCCATCAGCGCTTCCTGCGCTTTGCGGCGGAACGTGCGCTCGGGATTGAGATAGAGGTTCTTGACCAGCTGCTGGGTGAGCGTCGAGCCGCCGGAGCTCAATGACTTCGTGCGCACGTCCTTGACCAGCGCACCGATCGTCCCCCGAATCGAGATCCCTTCATGCCGATAGAAGCTCTTATCCTCGGTCGCAATGATGGCGTCGACCAGCACCTTCGGGACGCCATCGAGCTTCACCGGGACGCGGTCTTCCATCTCATTGTCATAGATGGAAGTGATGAGCTCCGGCTCGATGCGAGCGCCGCGCAGGGTGATGCCGTCGGTGAGGCGCTTGACCGCGCGCACCGTGCCGCCGTCGGTCTGGATGAGCACCGGCATGGCGTGGAACTCCATGTCCGGATACTCGAAGTTGTTGAGGAAGATCTCGACGTCGTCACCGATGTAGCGGTATTCGCCCGGATTCTCGACCCGCTTTTTGACCTCGTGATAGCCGACGTGATTGAGCTTCGGCTCGAGGAGCGCGCGCGTGAAGCGCATGCCGGGGACGATCGGTGTGGCGTCCGAATAGACGCGGCTCGGCAGATCCCACCGCCGCGCCGAATCGAATTTCTTCGTGATGACGACGTACGTATAGCCAACGAATCCAAGGAAGGCCACGAAGGCGACCATCACCAGAAACGCGAGGCCGGCGGAATGCCGCCAGAGAAAGTCTTTGATGCGCGATCGCTTCGCCATCTTGCGCTAGGGTAACAAAGACGGGGGGCCTCCGGCGGCCGGGGCCACGGGCCCCGGACC
>JALYOB010000705.1 GCA_030857085.1 Acidobacteriota bacterium
GATGATCGGAGGCTCGGTGGTGGTCACCAATCGGCCGGTCCCCGGTTTCGCCACAATGTCCAGCGCCACGGCACTCGCGCCCGGCAAGACCAGACTGGTCGCGAGCGTCGCACGCATTCCCTTGTTCACGAGGCGGCCGAGCGCGTCATTCATCATCGCGCGCAGTTCTTCGCGCGTCGTGCCGTCACTGACCGCGAATTCGAGTTGCCGCGGATCGATCTCCAGCATTACCGGCGTCTCGAGGCTCGCCGTCTCCGGCAGATAGCGCAGACGCACTTCGCGCACGTGACCGACCTGCACGCCTTTCATCTGCACCGGAGTGCCGACACCGAGTCCGCGAATCGAGCCGGTGAAATATGTGAGGTATGTGAGGTGCGGACCGTCCGCCGCTGCAATGGCAGCAGGCTGCGATTCGTACAACTGGAAATGCGTTTTATCCGCAGCCGGCAATCCCGCCATGACCTCAGGCGTATAGAAGGACACAGGAGAACTGAGGAGCGATCCGAGTCCGCCGCCCGCGAGCGAAACGCCTCCGCCGCCTAACGACACATTGAGTCCGCCCGCGCGCCAGAAGCGCGTGCTTTGCCGGACGAAGCCGGCGTAGCGCTGCGAGACGAACGCATGAATCGAGGTCATGTTGCGCTTGTCGTCGTATTCGGCGCCGAGGATGCGGCCGACGCGCATGCCGTTGAATTGCACGGGAGAGCCGGTCGCGAGCCCGCCGAGGCCATGCGCTTCGAGAATGAACACACGTCCGGCCTCGGATGGCGCGAGGACGGGTGAATACTCCTGCCCCACGAATTCGCGCGTTTCCTCACCTTCGCCCGGCAGAATCCCGACCGACGTGCCGGACAGAATGCCGCCAATGCCGCCGCCTTCGATCCCCGCTTCCTGGATCCAGAAGGTTGTTCCTTTGCGCAATGCGTAATTCATCGACGCATCCATGGAGATGCGCACGAGCACCGCGTTCGATTCACTGTCGATGGTGATCTTCTGGACAGTGCCTACTTTCGCGCCGCGATATCGCACCGGACTGTAGCGATCGAGTCCCCGCGCTTCGGCGAAACGCACAGTGATGTCGCCGCCGCCGAAAAAGCCGTAGCGAACGATCAGGTAGCCGACGAAGAAAATCGCCAGTGCAGGCACGACCCACACCCACGGCGACCAATGCCGCACGCGAACCTCGGCCTCGGGCGGCTCCTGCTGGCGGCGGTCTTTGCCGATGTCGTCGTACTCGCTGCTCATAATGCTTCTCCGGCGGTCTTCCACATCAGCCGCGGCTCGAACAGCCGCATCGCGAGCATCAGCAGCGCAATCAGCATGAACAAAGGTGTCGATCCCGGTCCGGCGACGATGTCATCGAGGCCGCGGAAGTCGACGATCGGTGCCGCAATGGCGGCAATGAATGGAATGATCATCGGCCAGCGGATGAGTTTACGCATGACGCGATGCGCACGCGTGCGCGTCGCCAGTCCTTCTTTATTCGGGAAGCGGACGCGCGCGAGCAGCCAGATGAGCCCGAACAGTACAACCGTCGGGATCAGGACTCCGGCGAGCAACACGACGACGCCGAATTGCCAGTAGCCGCGATCGGCCAGCATTTGCACAGTCCCGAGGATTGTGTGCTCGAGAACGCCGGTGAGCTGGTCATTGACCATGACCGCCGCTCCATATGCCGGAATGCACAACGGAATCGAAGCGGCGACGGCTCCGATGGCGGGTGCATAGCGCGGGGCGATGTTGCGATCGAGACGCGATCCGCAGCGCGGGCAGTGATCGCCGGAGCGGCGCGTGCTCGCGGCGAGCTCGCACACGTCGCATGAGGCGACGCGGCGATGGGGATAGGTGGCGAGGTCCGGCAGGATGGCGTTCCAGACTGCGCGGCGATCGAGAGCGAGATCGCCGATGAAGGCGAGCACCGCGACCGCGACATAGCACCACGCGCCGATGCGCACTTCGACGTCGGCGGGAATCGAGGCGCGGTAGTAGGCAACGATGCCGGCGATGACGACGACGTCGGTCATGCTCCAGATGCGCAGTTCTTCGCTCCAGCGAAAGAGCCGGCCGCGCTGCCAGATGCGCCAGCCCCACTGAATCGATCCGAAGACGAGGATCTGGAAGAGGGCACGCAGCGCGGGAAAGAGGAAGGCGAAGAAGAGGAAGCCGAAGGCGAAGGGAAACCAGACTTCGGTGTAGATGGCGCCGACGCTCGAGACGAGGCGGCTTTCCTCGTAGACGATGTTTTTGATGTTGGAGTCCATGAGGGGCATGAAGACGGCGGGAGGGAGCAGGACGAACATGGCGATCGCGCAGGCGAACGTGAGGTGAAACGCGGTCGCGGTGCGGTGCACGAGGAGCCGGTTACAACGATGACACTCGGCGGTCGCGCCGGCCGGGAGCTCGGGAACGGTCTGCATGCTGCCGCAATCAGCACATGTGATCGTCACTGTCAGCCGCGGCTCACGTGCAAACGCTGAGCCCGGATCGGCCGCGCCGCGCTGCACGCGGTGCGGCCGATGTGGCGGGTGGCGCGTGGCGAGTCGAGGGGGCGGTGTCGCGAACTTTGGAG
>JALYOB010000255.1 GCA_030857085.1 Acidobacteriota bacterium
CGCGGCTCTGCCGCGTCGAGGGAAAGCGGCAGCTCGCGCTGCCGCACTCCATATTCTTCGAGTTCGACGTTGAGGTGCAGTGGACGCGTGCGTGACCACGCAGCGAACGAATCCGCGGCATACACGCCGAAAATCCCCACCTGCTCGATCGATTGCGGTGCGCCCGTTCCACGAAAACGCGCAGGACGATCCGCGGTCACGAGCACGAGTGGCAGTCCGGAGTAATACGCCTCGATCGTCGCCGGCAGCAACTCCGCGACCGCGGTTCCGGAGGTCGTCACCACCGCCACCGGCGCGCCGTGCAACTTCATGCGGCCGATCGCAAAGAACGCCGCCGAGCGCTCGTCGACGAACGAAAACAAACGCGCATCCGAGGCGCCCAGCACCGCGAGCAGCGAACTGTTGCGCGAGCCGGCGCAGACGCAGAACTCGTCCACGCCCGCGGCGCGCAGCGCCTCGATCAGGCTTGCCGCGCGACCGATGCTGTCCATGCGGTTTCGATCTGGAACAGCGCCTTCACCTGGTCACGCTTCTGGCGCAGCTCTTCGAACTCGCGCTCCATCCGGCTTTCGGGCAACAGCCCCGCGCCCGAGCCGACGCGCACGCGCTCGCCGTTCCACTGCACATTGCGAATCGCGACCACCGCGAGCGCCGAACGATCCTCACGCTCGATTCCGAACGGCGCACCGAACACGCGACGCTTCACGCCGCGATCGGCCTCGCGCAACCAACGCTCGCCTGTCGGCGTCCGCGGCGAAACACCGAGAGCGGCAGTCGGATGAAGACGGCGCACCATTTCGGCGAACGACATCTTTTCGCTGCCGCCGCTCTCCGCGAAAAAGATGGGCGTCATCAGATGTGCGATCTGCGGCAGACGCAAAAGACCGAGCGGACCCACTTCGACGTTTCCGAATGGCGCGAGACGGCGCACGATGTCGTCGACCACGAACCGATGCTCCCGCCGTTCTTTCGGATCGCGCAACAACTCCTCGGCACGCCCGACGGTGCGCGTTCCCGCAAGCGCCATCGTCCGGTAGCCATGTTTTTCCGCCTGAAACAACACCTCGGGCGTCGCGCCGATCAGCCCATGCTCGCGATGCGAGTAGCCGTACGCACGCAATCCCGGCGGCAGCGCGGACAACCGCGAGAAGAAAAAGCGCCACCAGTCGCCGCGCGTCGTGAAGCGGCCGTTCTCGAACAGCACCGGCACGATCTTGTGAAAATCACCCCGCGCCATCGCGTCATGCGCGGAGGTGAAGAGGCGCGAGAACTCCTCGAGCGACGGCGACTCCCATTCGATCTGCGGCGTGCCGCCGTCGTCGAAGCGGGCGGCGAGCTCCTCGGACGAAAGCTCTTCCCACCGCTCCGGATGCCGCCACGGATGCACGTCGTCGAGAAAAAAGTCCGTGACATAGAATGCCGGCCGCTCCGCGCGACGGAACGGCAGCTGTTCGAACGGTCCCCAGCCGACGAACATCCGGCCCGGCGCCGTCTGAATGAAGGCGAAATCGCGCATCGACGGGAGCATATCGTATGGCGTTGACCCGTTCCCCGTTGCCGTCGCCGCGCAGTCGCGGCAACTGACAACAGGCAACCGGTCAACCGATCGAAGCGATGAACTACACCGGCCCCGATCCCAATCGCATTCAGTCGATGTTCGCGTCGATCGCGACGCGCTACGACCGCGCGAACACCGTTCTTTCCGGCGGCGTGCATCACCTCTGGCGCAAGCGCGCCGTGCGCGTTTCCGGCGCGAAGCAAGGTGAGAGCGTGCTCGATTGCGCGACCGGCACCGGCGATCTCGCCATCGCTTTCAAGAAGACCGTCGGCCCGAACGGACGCGTAATCGGCACCGACTTCGTTCCCGAGATGCTCACGCTCGCGCGCACCAAAGCGAGCGACATCACCTTCGAAGTCGCCGACGTCACACAACTCCCCTACGACACAGCATCGTTCGACATCTCGAGCATCTCGTTCGGCATTCGCAACGTCGGCGAGCCGCGCAAAGGAATCGCGGAGCTCGCGCGCGTCGTGAAGCCGGGCGGCCGCGTGATCGTGCTCGAATTCGGTCAGCCGCCCGGCCGCATCTTCGGCGCGCTTTACGACTTCTACACGCGTCATCTGCTCCCGCGCATCGGCGGCCTGCTCACCGGCGATCGCGCGGCGTACACGTACCTGCAAAAGTCCGCCGGACGCTTTCCCTGCGGCGACGAGTTCATCGCGCTCATGCGCGAGTCGGCGTCGTTTTCGTCGATCGAGGCGATCCCGCTGACGTTCGGCATCGCCTGGCTGTACAAAGGCGTGAAGGCGTGACGCGCAATCGCGCGACTGCATTCGCCCCCGGCTCCATCGGCAACGTCGGCCCCGGCTTCGACGTCCTCGGCCTCGCTTTCGATGGCCTCGGCGATCGGGTGACGGTCGAGCTGACGAAACGCGAATCGCGCGTGGACGCGATCACCGGCCGCGACGCGGAGCTCGTGCCGCGCGACGCATCACTCAACGCCGCAGCGATCGCCGCAAATGCGTATCTGCAGCCGTACGGATTTCGCGCGATCGTGACGTTGGACAAAGGTCTGCCGCTCGCCGCAGGCATGGGCGGCAGCGCAGCATCAAGCGTCGCCGGCGCCTACGCGGCCGGTCTCGCGCTCGGCCAATCACCGCAGCCCCGCGAGGTGATCGCCGCTGCATTGGAAGGTGAATCGGCAGTCGCCGGACGTCATCTCGACAACATCGTCCCGAGCGTCTTCGGCGGCCTCGGTCTCTCGCGCTGCACCGATCCGATCGACGCGACGAAGTTGCCGGTGAACGCCGACTGGTGGCTCGCACTCGTCACCCCGCAGGTGCGCATCGAGACGAAGGAAGCGCGCGCACTGCTGCCGAACGAAACGGATCGCGCAACGTGGATTCAGCAGATGGCCAACACGACCGCACTCGTGCACGCATTCGCGACCGGCGACGCCGCGTTGTTAGGCCGCGCGCTCGACGATCGCTACGCCGAACCACGCCGAGCCTCACTCATCCCGAACTTCTTCGAAGCCAAACGTGCTGCGCTGGACGCAGGCGCCTTCGCCTGCACGATCAGCGGCTCCGGACCAACACTGTTCGCGATCGCCGCCGATGAACGCGCAGCACGCGCCTGCGCAGAGGCGATGGAACGCGCTCTGGGAGATGTGAAGCTGACGCATGTTGCGCGGATTGCGCGGGAGGGAGTGCGCAACGCCGAGTTCCTCGGAGTTCCTCGGGTTCCTCGGAGTTCCTCGGAGGAGCCCGCCACCCGAGGAACTCCGAGGAACTCCGAGGAACCCGAGGAACTATGACGGAATGGCTCCAATGCATCTCCTGCAGTCGCGAGTACGCCCTCAACGACGTTCGCTATACGTGCGACTGCGGGAATCTCCTTTCGGTCGAGCGCAAGACGCTGCTCGATCGCGATGCGTTCGATGACCGGCTCACCTCGCGAGCGGCCATCGATCGCAGCGGCGTGTGGCGCTTTCGCGAGGGGGTGCTCTCCGGCGACGACGTGATCACGCATCCGGAAGGGGCGACGCGGCTTTACGAGCGGAACGGAATCCTCTTCAAACATGAAGGGGAAAATCCGACCGGCTCGTTCAAAGACCGCGGCATGACGGTCGCAGTCACGCAGGCGGTGCGCATCGGCGCGAGCGCGGTCGCATGTGCGTCGACCGGCAACACCAGCGCGTCGCTCGCTGCCTACGCCGCGCAGGCGAAACTGCGCGCGATCGTGTTCGTTCCCGCGGGGAAAGTGGCGGCTGGGAAGATCGCGCAGACGCTCGCGTACGGCGCAACCGTGCTCGCCATCCGCGGCGATTTCGACGCCGCGATGCGGCTCGTGCGCGACGCGTGCGACGCGCACAAAATCTATCTCGTCAACTCGATCAATCCGTTCCGCATCGAAGGACAGAAGACGATCGTCTGGGAGTTGCTCCAGGACCTCGGCTGGCAAGCCCCCGACTGGATCGTCGTCCCCGCCGGCAACCTCGGCAACACGAGCGCCTTCGGCAAGGCTCTGCGCGAGGCGCACGCGCACGGCTGGATCGACCGCATGCCGCGGCTCGCGTCGATTCAGGCGCAGGGGGCAAATCCATTCTTCCGCAGCTTCGCCGAGGAGTTCCGGACGCGGCATCGGATCACGGCGGAGACGATTGCGAGCGCGATCCGCATCGGCGATCCGGTCAGCTACGACAAAGCGGTCGCCGCGATTCGCGAGACGAACGGCGTCGTCGAAGAAGTGACCGACGCGGAGATCCTCGCCGCGAAACGGGAGATCGACGAGCTCGGAATCGGCTGCGAGCCCGCATCCGCGGCGACGCTCGCCGGCGTGCACAAACTTCGTGCGGCTGGCGTCATGCGCGAAGGCGAACGGATCGCGTGCATCCTCACCGGTCACATCCTCAAAGACGCAGAGGCGAATTTTCGCGAGGAGAAGATCGTGGAGATCGACGCGACGATCGATGCGGTCACTCGCGCGTTGTAGTCGCGACGAAGAGGCCTCCGCGACACACTGCTTTCACCGCGCACGAGTGTCGCGGAGGCTCGGCCTGCCAGACGGGTCCGGGCCCGCGGGCCCGGCCGCCGGAGGCCTCCTCGTCGTTCCATCCGCCACGGGCGAGGTGCCGGTGATGCGGCGGTAGGTGCGGAAGAACGTGCGCCGCGTGCCGAAGCCGCAGAGGTAGGCGATGCGCGTGGTCGTGAGCTGCGAATCGCGCAGCAGGCGCTGCGCCGCACGCACCTGCAGGATCTTGAGAAAGTCGGAGATGCGCAGGTTGAAGCGTTCGCGAAACGCGCGGCTGAGATGCTCGGCCGTCACGCCTTCGCGCTGGGCCAGCTCGGAAACGCGCGGTACATCCTCGCGGCGCAGACAATCGCGGACGTAGCGCGCAACCCTCAGTTTCGAGACCCGGTGCACGCCGAAATCATAAAGACACTCTTCAGCGTCTGCGTAGCTATGTCAAAAAGTGTCTCTATCCGCGCCGCCACGGGCGGAGCACAAAATGCTCCGGTGTAGCAGTTTGCGTCACGCGCACGGAACGCACGAAACGGCGCCGGTTGAGATGTTTGAGTGCCGCCTGCACGCCGCTGCGCGAGAGGCCGGTTTCATCGGCAATGTCCTGATGGCTGGCGATGACGCTTTTCCTGCGCGCGCCGAACGTCCGATTCCACAGATGAAGATAGACGACGTAGGCAGAGGGGGATTTGTCATGCCCGACCAGATCGGCGAGCAGAGTCTCCAGAACGTAGAGATCGAGGCGGACGGTCTGCGTTTTTGCGGCTATGACAGTAATGACTATAGCGACAACTCATCCCGTTGAAAACCGCGCGCTCCGGTCCTAGATTGGCGCGCATGATTACGCAAGTGAAGTTCGTGAGCATCACCGTCGAAAATCAGGACCGCGCGCTCGCCTTCTATACCGAAAAGCTCGGCTTCAAAGTGGCCACCGATCAGCACTTCGGCGAGGGCATGCGCTGGCTGGAGCTGAAGATCGGCGGCGCGGAGACGAAGGTCGTTCTGTTCAACACGCCGGGCAAGGAGCCAGGCGGTTTCTCGAACGTGATCTGGCAGAGCAGCAACGTGCAGCAGACGTACGAGGAGCTGAAAGCGCGCGGCGTGGAATTCACGCAGGAGCCGCGTTCCGAGTCGTGGGGCACATCGGCGATGTTCCGCGATTCGGAAGGGAACGTTTTTCTGCTGTCGTCGAAATGAAAACGGGCGGCTGCACGCCGCCCGTTTCCGCACCTCGCTGCGCGCGATTTACGCTTTGAGGTGTTTGTTGACCAGAGCGGTCATCTCGAACATCGAGACCTGCTCTTTGCCGCCGAAGATCACACGCAGTTTGTCGTCCGCGTTGATCATCCGCTTGTTGGTCTGGTCCTGCAGGCCATTGGCCTTGATGTAGTCCCACACACGCTTGGTGATTTCGCTGCGCGGCATCGGCTCTGTGCCGACGATCGCCGACAGCTCCGAGCTCGGAGTGACCGCCGCAGAAAGTCCCTTGCCGCCGCCCGTGGATGCTTTTTTCGTAGCCATCGTAAAAACCCCTCGCTTTTTCGTTCGCGGGATTCTGTGCTGATTCGGTATTGCACGTCAAACGGCCGCACTATGATGGTGCGATGAAAATGCTCCGGATTGTCTGTTTCTCGACGCTCGCTCTCGTGCTCGCGCCACTCGCCTCTGCCGCCGATTTCGGCGTCCGCGCAGGGACGTACAACGACGCGGACGAAAATTTCGTCGGCGCGGAGCTGCTCTACAAGCTGGGCAGCGTGAATCTCAATCCGAATCTGGAGTATTCACTGCAGGAGGACGTGACCGCCGGAACGCTGAATCTCGATCTGACGTTCGACGTCCTGCACGCCGGCCGCATCACTCCTTACGTCGGCACAGGTGTGGGCCTCGCCTACGCGCAGGCGAACGGCACGAGCAACACGGACGTCCTCGGCAATCTGATCGGCGGCCTGTCGCTCGATCTCGAGTCGCTCACGCCATACGCGCAGGTGAAGTATTTCCGTGTCCTCGACCGCGACGAAGGCGGCGATCGCGACGACCTCGCGCTCACCCTCGGCCTGAGGTTCTAGGGAGACGACGAGGGGCCTCCGGCGGCCGGGGCCGCGGGCCCCGGACCCCGCTTGCAGGCCAAGCCTCCGCGACAGAGCGTGTTGT
>JALYOB010000706.1 GCA_030857085.1 Acidobacteriota bacterium
GGCGACGCCAGTCGCCGCTTTCACTCGGAAGCTCGCGGTCCGGAGTCAAAGCGGCGACTTGCGTCGCCGCACTCGAAACCTCCGCGAAAGGTCACGGCGTTGGCACCGCGCACTCCGCGAGTGCGGCGCTACCATCATCCCGAAATGCGCAGATTCCTGTTCGCAGTGACTCTCGTGCTGTTCTCTTCCGTCGCGCAGGCGGCGGACGCTCCGGCGATTCCGTGGCACAGCGTGCCCGCGGCGGCCATTGCGGTGGCGAAGGCTCAGGGGAAGATGCTCCTCGTCTATGCGCGCCGCGCCGATTGCGAGCGCTGCAACGAACCGGTCGAAGCGATGTTCGACGAAGCCGCGAAAGACGAGATCGTGCTGGGCCGGATCCTCGAGACCTTCCTTCCGCTGCGCATCGACGAAACGTCACCCGCGCATCCGATCGTCAATGAGTTGACCAGATCGGCGAAGCCTCCGGTGGTCGCGATCTATGACGTCTCCGGCCTGCAACTCACGATGCGCGGCGGGGAGAAGTGGAAGTGGGCGACGATCGCCGAACTGCTCCTGCGCTTCCGCGGCTCGCGCGAGATCGCCGCGCGTTCGGCGGCCTTGCGGCTCGAAGGACAAACGCCGGCGGCCGACTATCTGGCCGGATACGTGCTGCTGAATGCGCGCGAGTGGCGCCGTGCGGCCGATCGCTTCGATCTCTCCGCCCGCGCGTACGAGGCGGCGCATGAAACGGAATCGCAGCAGCTGGCCGAGGTGCCGGGCGCGCATGCGTGGTTCGTCGCAGGGATGAAAAAGCGGGGGCTGATGACGCTGCAGGAAATCATCCGGCAACCGGCTTCGCCCATCGTCGCGGCCGAGGCGTACTTTCGCATGGGGGCGATGGAGGAAGCGAGCGCCACGATCTCGAAAAGCATCCCGAACTCGCGCATTGCCACGCCGGGCGGCAAGAGCACGGACGACGCGTTGAGCATGCAGACCGTGACCACGAAAGACATGCGCGCGATGGGGCGTGCGTTGACTGCATATCGCAAGTCGTACGAGCTCGCGGCTCCCGGCTCGGCGACGCTCGCCGCGGCGAAGGAAGCGCTGGCGCGCCTCGACGATCGTCCGCTGCCGCCGAAAGACAAGTCAGTTGCGACGGTGCGTCTGATTCCGCCGGCGCGGCAGACCATCACCGGCGAGGCGGAGTTCCTCGCGGAAGTGAGCGGCAAGGCCGCGCACGTCGACTTTTTCCTCGACGACAAGAAGGTTGCGACGCAGATGAAGGCGCCGTTCCGCGCCGCGTTCGACGTCGGACCGACCGCACGCGCGCGGACGATCAAAGCACGGGCATTCGACGTGCGCGAGCAGGCGATCGGCGAGGCGGCGATCACGATCAACGATCGGGCGGACGCGTTTCTCGTCAACATCGTTTCCCCGGCGACGGACGTGCTCGAAGGCACCGCGAACGCGGAAGTGGATGTGCGCGTGCCGCCGGGCCGCAACGTGAAATCGGTGGAACTGTCGTGGAACGGTAAGCCGTTCGCGACGCTCACGCGTCCTCCGTTCCGTGCGCCGGTCACCGTCACTTCCGGCGAGATCGGCTATCTGCGGGGCGTGGCGACGCTCGACGACGGCACGACAGCCGAGGGGACGAAGCTGTTCAACACCGTGACGTCGGAGATGGTGGAAGTGGGCGCGGTCACGCTCATCGCCAGCGTCACCGACGGCGCAGGAAAGCGCATCCGCGGATTGCAGTCGAAAGACTTTGCCGTACTCGATGAAGGATCGCCGGTCGCCCCCACATTGCGTTCGGCGGAAGACGAGCCGGTGACGATCGGCATCGCGGTCGACAGCTCGTCGAGCATGGCGGGCAAGCAGCTGTACGTCATTCGCGCGGCCGCCGATTTTCTCGGCCGCGGATTGCGGCCGCAGGACGAGGCGTTCGTGGTCGCATTCGACAACTCCGCGCGGCTCGTGCATCCCCGCTCGCACGACGCAGCGAGTCTGCGCAGCGCGGTGCTCGATCTCGTCCCGTCGGGCGGCACGTCGATGTTCGACGGCCTCACGTTCGCGCTGCAGCAGTTTCAGGGCATCCCCGGCAAACGCGCGCTGATCGTTCTCTCGGACGGCAGGGAAGGGACGAGCAGCGCGAGCG
Organism: Acidobacteriota bacterium; assembly: GCA_030857085.1. Taxonomy (GTDB): domain Bacteria; phylum Acidobacteriota; class Thermoanaerobaculia; order Gp7-AA8; family Gp7-AA8; genus QHVT01. The sequence goes on from JALYOB010000706.1 coordinate 2,135, forward strand.
CAAGGGAGTGCGCGCGCCTCGCCCGGCAGATCGGCGTGCCGGTGTATGTGATCGTCCCGCCCGGCGGCGCGAAGAGCGAGCACGCCCTCACCGACATCGCCGAAGCAACCGGCGGCCTGATGTTCCACGCCACCCCGATCGCCGACCTCCCGCAACTCTCCGACCGCATCGCCGAAGAGGTGCGCGGCCAGTACGTCCTCTCATTCACGAGACCCGCCGGCGTCAGGTCAGGTTCGTGGCGAACCGTCCGCGTGAACGTGCGCGGCCGGGATGCGACGGTGCGGACGATTCAAGGGTACCGAGCGAATTAGCCGCGGCGCAGCCGCGCTGATTCGCTGTGGCGAGTGGCGAGTAGCGAGTTGCCAGGGCGGCATTGCCTGGGCGGGAGTGTGACGCCAGCGCCGCCCCGAGCCGTCCCCGCCGTGTCATCC
>JALYOB010000256.1 GCA_030857085.1 Acidobacteriota bacterium
CACTCCAAATCGCTTGTACCAGTTTTTCGTAATCGGCCATTTCGTTGTACAGCTGCGCCGAAATGCGCAGGAGCCTTTTCGGCGGATTCGGCCACGGCACGATCGGCACCTCGATGTTGTGCTCGTACAGCAACACATCCTGCAATGGATCGCCATACAACGACGGAGCGGTAGTCTCCGTCCCATCAGGCAGCGGCACCGCCGCCATTGCGCCGAGCATTCTGTCGGGCGCGGGTGGCGCAATGCCGAGTGCGTCGCACAACAGATCGCGTCCGCGCAGACAAAGCTCGCGATTGCGTCGCATGACCTCCGGCCAGCCGCCGTGCGAGGACATGAACTGCAGTGCCGTGGGAACGGCGAGCCACGCGGATGGATCGAACGTTCCGGTCCAGTCGAATTCAATGAGATAGCGGCTGCGGTCGCGGCGGGTGGCGTTGGCGCCGTGGCTGATCGAGACCGGACGAATGCTCCTCCGCCGGTTCTCGCGCACGTACAGAAACGCGGCCCCTTTCGGCGCGCAGACCCATTTGTGCAGATTCCCCGTGTAATACGCGGCGCCGAGCTCGCGCAGGTTCAGGGGGAGAAAGCCGGGCGCGTGCGCGCCGTCGACGAGCGTGTCGATCCCGCGCGAGGCGAGCTCTTTGACCAGCCGTTCAATCGGGAAGATGAGCGCGGTCTGGCTGGTCACGTGATCGATGAGCAGCAGGCGTGTGCGATCGGTGACGGCGGCGAGCACGCGCTCCACAATGACGTCCGGCGATGCGATGGGGAAGGGGATTTCGACCGCGACGACTTTCGCGTTTGCGAGGCCGGCGACATAGTCGAGGGCATTGCGTGAGGCGTTGTACTCCTGTGTCGTCACCAGCAGCTCGTCGAATTTGTCGAGATCGAGCGAACGGAGCACCGCATTGACGCCCGCAGTGGCATTGGGAACGAACGCGAGCCCTTCCGGATCGCACTGCAGAAACGCGGCGAGGGTGGCGCGCGCCGAATCGAGAAGCGGCTCGAGCTCGCGCACAAAGAAACGCACCGGCTCCCGCTCCATCTGCGCCCGGAACTCGGTCTGCGCATCGAGCACGACCCGCGGCGTGGCGCCGAACGAACCGTGATTGAGGAACGTGATGTTGGGATCGAGGGTCCAATGCTGCTTCATGCGGTGATGATATGTGGAGTGCGGTGGCAGAGCCGCCGCACTCCAGAGTCAAATCAGCTCCGTCAGCACGTCTCTCATCCGCCGCACACCTGCGGCGAAGATTTCCTCGCGCGTGAGCAGCGAGACCACGACATACCCATCGCGTTCGAAATCGAAGAAATACCCCGGCTGAATCAGCACGCCGTGCTGCAACAATTGCAGCGCGAGCTCGTCATCCGATACGACCCGCGGCACGCGCAGTACCGCCGACCACCCGCCCTCCACCGGCAACACTTCCACCGCACTGACAGCGGCGAACTCGCGCCGGAGCAGCTCGAGATTCGTTCGCGTACGTTGTGAGATCGCGCCGCGGATGCGCGGCGCAATGCGCAACAGCTCGGGCAACGCGACCTGCACCGGCGTAGCAACGGAGAGAAAGTTGTCGGCGATCAGTTCCAATCCCTCCAATGCCTCGCGCTTCCCCGGGCCGCTGACCCGAATCCAGCCGAGTTTAAAGTGCGGCAGGCCCGCCGATTTCGACAGGCCGCCTAACGCGAAGGTCAGCACATCCTCACGCACGAAGGTCGTACCGCGCGACTCCAGCGCGTAATCGAGGAACACCTCGTCGGAAATGATCGGCAATTCGTGCCTTGCCAGCCGTGCCTGTTCGTCCGCCGTGACAAAGGATCCGGTCGGATTGTTCGGATGGACCACCGCAATCGCCCGCACTCGCCCGTCCACGGACACGTCGTGAATTTCCCAGCGCCGGTGAAACTCGAGCGGAAACGGACGAAGCTCGACCAGCTCCAGCTGGGCGAGATGTTCGAGAAGGGGATAGGAAGGCGTCGGCGTGACGATCGCGTCGCCCGGATCGGTGAGGAGCTTGAACAGAAACGAATACGCCTCACTCGTCGAAGCCGTAATGAGCAGATCGTCCGCACTGCATTGCAGATTTTCCGCAAGCGCCTCCCGCGCACTGCGCAATCCCCGCGGATCGGGCTCATACGCCGCCCGCGCCCCCCGCGCCAGCGCCTCCGCCAGTTCGTCCTGCGGATACTCGATGCCCGCGCGGGTGGGATTCGTCTCCGTCAGATCGAACAGCGGCCCGCGATGCGCCTGACGCGCCATGGTCAGTGCATTGAGGGGAGCGGACCAGTGAGCGCGGTTGGAGAACAATGTTGACCCGTTGCCCGTTACCTGTTGCCAACTGCGGCTCAGGCGATGATGTCGCGGTAACAGGCCACTGGCAACTGGTCGACAGCGTCGTGCGGCTCAGCCGCGCGACGCGCCCTGACAGCTACTCTTCGCCGCCTCTTCCAGTGCCGCCCGTTCGTCTTTGCGCGACTCCGGCACTGCGGCGATGGCGCGCTGGAACGTCACTGCGGCTTCGGCGCACGCGCCGCGCGCCGCAAGGATTCTGGCCAGCGTGTCGAGGCGCAGCCAGCGATCGGGGGCGGTGGCGGTCACGGCTCGGCGTGCGAGCGGCTCGGCTTCGTCGATGCGTTTTTCTTCGTACAGGAGCCAGGCGAGGTTATTGAGCGCGTCGGCCGAATTCGGCTGCAGTTCGAGCGCTTTGCGGAACGCTTCTTCGGCCGCAGCGCGGCGGCCGCTGCGCACTTCCGCGTTGCCGAGGTTGGTCCAGGCGAGGGTGGAGGTAGGGTCTTTCTGGAGGATTTCGCGGTAGGTCTGCGCCGCGAGCGCGAACTTGCCTTCATCCTCGAGCCGCACCGCGGCTCGAAGCGATTCGGCATTCGGGTCGCGCGGACGGACGACGATCGTTGCGTGCTTGGTCATCTTCCAGGCCGAGTCGAGCCGCTGCATGGTCGTCCAGCGCGGTTTTGCGTCGCCGAACTGCGTCCGGAAAAGATTGCGCGAGGGGTCGTAGCCGTCGAGGACGATGTAGTGGAAAAAGTCGTAACTCTTTCCGGGCGCCTGGATCACCTGCAGCATGAGGATGACCGGGCGTCCTTCGCTCAGCTCTCCCTGGACGAGGGTGGGGTCGCCGGTCACGAGCTCCGCGTCGAAGCCCGCCTGCCGGGCCGCGAGCACCATGTCGATGGACATGACGCCGCCACGGGTTTTCGGCAGTTTTGCTTCCCACTCTTTCATCGTGGTGAAATCGCCGTAATGCTGCAGGACGCTGCTCAGCGATCCGGCGCCGCACGATTTGATGTCCCATTTCTGCATGGGGACGTTCGGGATCACGTTCGCGTTCGTGGCAGAAACGGAGCGCGACATCGGCGTCCAGTAGACGCAGGACATGGTGGTGAAGGAGAGCAGGAGCAGAATTTTTTTCATTCGCGGATCAAACAAATGGGGCGAGCGCACTGCGCTCGCCCCTCGCCCGAAGCCTCAGAGTGCGCCGGGAGTGTGCATCAATCTGCCAGAGCGACGACCAGGATCAACGCCGCGAGGGCGCCGATGCCGATCCAGATCCATTCCTGCCGCGTGAGGCCGGCCGGCTGGAGCTGCTCGAGGTTCTGGGAGAGCTGATGCAGATCCTGCGGCGACATCTGCGCGAGTTTCTGGTCGATCTCCTGCTGCGTGAAACCATTCGCCGTCAGGACGGCCGAGACCTGCTCGTTCGCGGCGACCGCCTGAACCACCGAGAGATCGGCGTCACGCGAGTCGAGGCTCTGATTCGCCGCTGTTTTCGACGGCACAGGGCCGGCGAGAGCGGGAATCGCCGCGAACACGAAAAGAAGGGCGACTACGAAGAAGACGGATTTTCTGGACACGAACATCCTCCTTAAATCTTTCCCCGGCACCTCGGCTCGGCCACGCGCCGTTCCGTAGGCTTCGGCACGAAGCGACGGCAGCACGACGCGTGCCTAGCGCGCCGAACGGCGCGCGTTGACCCGTTGCCCGTTGCCAGTTGCCGGATCTCGGCCGTACGTGTGGCGTGGGGCTGCTGCTGTGCGGTCACGGGCAACAGGCAACAGGTCAACACGGCGCGCGCGGAGCCACTCGCCACCCGGAACGCCACGGCCGCGCGCGCCGTTATACTCGCCGCGTGACCTCATGATCCGCTTCGAAGACATCCTCGATCGCGTCGAATCGTACAAACCGGATTTCGACGAAGAGCTGCTGCAGAAGGCGTACATCTTCTCGGCGCGTGAACATCGGGGACAGGTGCGGAGCTCGGGGGAGCCGTATCTCATTCATCCCATCAATGTCGCCTACATCCTCGCGGACATGCGGCTCGATGAAACGTCCATTGCTGTCGGGTTGCTGCATGACGTGCTCGAAGACACGCTCACCACCAAAGAGACCTTGCAGGAGCTATTTGGCCCACAGGTGGCGGAGCTCGTCGATGGCGTCACCAAGATCTCGCGGTATGCGTACGTCTCCAAAGAAGAGCAGCAGGCGGAGACGTTTCGCAAGATGCTGCTCGCGATGGTCTCGGACCTGCGGGTCGTGCTGGTCAAATTAGCCGATCGCCTGCACAACATGCGCACCCTGCAGTTTCTCCCGGAAGAGAAACGCATTGCCGTGGCCAAAGAGACGATGGAGATTTACGCGCCCATTGCCAATCGTCTCGGCATGGGGCGCATCAAAGGCGAGCTGGAAGATCTTTCCTTCCAGTACCTGCATGGCCGAGAGTCGGACGAACTACACAGAGCGGTCGACGAGAAGATGGCCGTGTCGGGCAATGTCGTCGAGCGGATCAAGGCGACTCTCACCGAGAAACTGAAAGAAAACGAGATCGAAGGCGAGGTCTATGGCCGCGTCAAATCGATGTACTCCATCTGGTCCAAGCTGCGCCGTCAGGACATCGACATCGGCCAGCTCTACGACTATCTCGCCTTCCGCATCATTACGCCGAGCGTCAAAGACTGCTATGCGGCGTTGGGCATCATTCATCAGATGTGGCGTCCTGTGCCCGGCAGGATCAAAGACTACATCGCGATGCCGAAGCCGAATTTCTATCAGTCGCTGCATACGACCGTGGTCGCCGATCGCGGACAGCCGTTCGAAGTGCAGATCCGCACGCGGGAGATGGATCTCATTGCAGAACAGGGCATCGCCGCGCACTGGAAGTACAAAGAGGGGCGGGTCGGCGCGCATCCCGACGACACGAACTTTTTGTGGCTGCGGCAGGTGGTCGAGTGGCAGCATGAGATCAAAGACCCGCGCGTTTTTCTCAATAGCCTGAAGATCGACCTCTATCCGGACGAGGTCTATACCTTCACTCCCAAAGGAGACGTCTTCGCCTTCCCGCGCGGTGCGTCGCCGCTCGATTTTGCCTATCGCATTCACACGGACGTCGGCCATCATTGTGTCGGCGCGCGCGTCAATGGGAAGCTCGTTCCATTGCGCACGCAATTGCGAAATGGCGACATTGTCGAAATCGTCACGTCGCCGACGCAGTCGCCGAGCCGCGAGTGGCTCAATCTCGTCGCCACTTCCCGCGCCAAACACAAAATCCGCCACTGGCTCAATACCGAGCAGAAACATCGCTCGATCGAATTAGGCCGCAAACTCATTGAGCGCGAGGCGAAGCGCTACAAAGTGCAATGGCGCAAGCTCGTCGCCGAGAGCGCACTGGACGGCGTACTCACGGAAAATGGGCTGGGACGGGTCGACGATCTCTATGCCGACGTCGGCTACGGCAAGATCTCGGCGCGGTCCATTGTGGAGCGCTTCGTCACCGACGATCAGAAGGAAAAAGGCCCCACGCCCGAACAGCCTTCGGGCGTCTTGCAACAGGCCATCCGGAAGGTTTTTCCGTTCGGCTCCAATGCCACCATCAAGGTCAAAGGGTATGACGACCTTCTGACCTATCTCGCCAAATGCTGCAATCCGCTGCCGGGGGAGCCGATCATCGGCTATGTCACCCGTGGCAAAGGCGTCGCGGTGCACAGTGCGAATTGTCCGAACGTGAAAAACCTCATGTTCAACCCCGACCGCGAAATCGGCGTCGAATGGGCCGATCAGCGCCAGGCGCAATTCCACGTCGATCTGGAAATCGTGATGGAAGACCGCCAGGGCATCCTCGCCCGCGTCATCTCCACCATTTCCAATCTCAAGACCAACATCCGCCAGATGGAAACCCGCGTGTCCGACGGCAAGGCGATGGTCGACCTGGCAGTGGAGATCGTCGATCTCAAACATCTGGAGCGCGTCACCCGCTCCTTGAGCGCGGTGGATGGCGTGCTGCGGGTGGATCGGAAGTACAACATTCGGCATGCGACCGCGTAGCACGGCGGAGCCGCGCGGCTTTGGGCGTTAGGCCTCAGGCGCTTGGGGTGGTGCGCCTGAGGCGTTGATCCTCAAATGCCTAACGCCCAGCGCCTGACGCCGCTTCTTCCGGCACAAACTGCCTGTAATTCCGCCAGCGCGCCAGTATCTGATCCACATACGCCACCGGCTCGGTGCCGCGGGCGAAGCCGTGTTTGACGACGGGGTCGTTGTAGACGCTGCGCTTCGATTTGCGGATCAGCCAGTAGCTGACGTCGAGCCATTGGTGGGGGTCGTCGCCGTACTTTTTTGCCAGGCGGACGGCGTCCTGCACGTGGCCGGCGCCGACGTTGTAGG
>JALYOB010000707.1 GCA_030857085.1 Acidobacteriota bacterium
GCCACGGATCGCGCGAGGCCGCCGGCTGCGTGCCGGCTAGCGCGTGCGCTTTTCTTCGATGCGGGCGGCTTTGCCGCGGAGCTCGCGGAGGTAGTAGAGCTTGGCGCGGCGAACGCGGCCATGACGCTCCACTTCAATCTTGTCGATCGTCGGCGAGTAGAGCGGGAACATGCGCTCGACGCCGATGCCGCCGGAGACCTTGCGCACCGTGAACATCTCACGGGTGCCGCTGCCCTTGCGCGAGATCACCACGCCCTGGAAGAGCTGGATGCGCTCTTTGTCGCCTTCCTTGACCTTCACGTGGACCTTGATGGTATCGCCGGGGCTGAACGACGGGATGTCGGTCCGGTTGATCTCCGCCGACTCGACGAGCTTCATGATTTCAGGCATGACTGAATACTCCAGTGTTTTCTAAAAAGCGGGTCAGTATAAACGAATGTTGCCGGTTACCTGTTGCCAGCTACCGCGACACGAGGGCTTAAAGCTCGCCCCTCCAACAGCAGGATCGCGGCAGCCACGGGCAACTGGGAACAGGGAACAGGCAACCCGGGTCCCGGCTAGAACTTGCCGAGCCTCGCGAGAATTTCCCGCGCCTCATCATCGAGCTCGGCGCTCTCGAGCAGATCGGGCCGCTTTTCGAGCGTGGCCTTGAGCGCCTGCTCTTTTCGCCACTTGCGGATGTTCTCGTGATGTCCGGAGAGGAGGATGTCGGGCACGCGCATGCCGCGCAGCTCGAGAGGCCGCGTGTAGTGCGGGTAGTCGAGGAGGCCGCGGAAGAAGGAGTCCTCTTCGACCGAGGAGTTGTTGCCGACGACGCCGGGGATGAGGCGGCCGATCGCGTCGGCCATCAGCATCGCCGGCAGCTCGCCGCCGGAGACGACAAAGTCGCCGATCGAGATCTCATCCGGCTGCAACGCCTCGTGCACGCGATGATCGAAGCCTTCGTAGCGGCCGCACAGGAAGACGACGTGCTGCGTTTGCAGCAGCTCGCGCGCGACCCGCTGATCGAATCGCCGTCCCTGCGGCGACGTCATCACCACGCGTCCGCCGCCGATTGCATCGACCGCCCGCAACACCGGCTCGCCGAGCATGACCATTCCCGGCCCGCCGCCATACGCTTCATCGTCCGTCGAGCGATGACGGTCGCTCGCGTAATCGCGAAGATCCCACACCCGCAGATCGAGCAGCCCCTGTTTCACCCCGCGCGCGATCACCCCTTCCGCAACGAAGGGCTCGAACATTTTCGGGAAGATGGTGACGAAGTCGATGCGCACGCGCTGAGTTCCTCGGAGTACCTCGGAGTTCCTCGGAGTTCCTCGGAGTGGAACCACAGATTGCTTCTCTCCTCCGAGGAACTCCGAGGAACCCGAGGAACTCCGAGGAACTGCTTACTCTTCTACCGCCTCCAGATCATCCAACCCCTCCGGCATCGCGACCACGATCCGTTTTCCTTCCAGATCGATCTCCGTGCAGAGGTCGGCCGCGAACGGGAGCTCGAAATCTTTGCCGTCGGGGCGCTTGACGCTCAGGAGAATCCCGCCGCCGCCTTCGTAGGCGTCGCTGACGATGCCGTGCGTGCGTCCTTCTGCGTCGATGACGGTGAGGCCGACGAGGTCGTGCAAAAAGTACTCGTCTTCTTCGAGCTCGCGCGCTTCGGTCTCCGGAATCTCGACGGTCCAGTTGTGCAGCGTCTGCACGAGCTCGGGCGAGTCGATGCCGGAGAACTTCATCAGCGCGCGGCCGGCGTGAATGCGCACGCTCTCGACGGTGACGTCGCGCGTTTCCGATTCATCGGGTGCGACGAGCGTGACCGTTTCGAGATCATCGAAACGGTCGAGAGAATCGGTCCACGGCTCGATGCTCGCTTCGCCGCGGACGCCGTGCGCTTTGCGGATGACGCCGACGGCGATGCGATCAGTCATCGCACTAGTCGACGATGTCGAGCGAGTAGCGGCGGCGCGACTTCTGCCCGGCCGCGGAAAGCAGCGTGCGCAGCGCGCGCGCCGTACGGCCTTGGCGGCCGATCACTTTTCCGAGATCGGCCTCGTTGACCTCGAGCTCGATCACCGTTCCCTGCTCGCCGCGCTCGTAGGTGCGCGTCTTCACCTCGTCGGGATGATCGACGAGCGATTTGGCGAGGAACTCGATCAGCTCACGCATGAGCGGCAGCGACTACTCTTTCGGAAGCTTCTTGAGCAGCGACTTCACGGTCGGCGAGAGCTGCGCGCCCTTGCTCACCCAGTAGTCGACACGAGCGCGATCGATCTTCACGTCCGCGGGATTTCTCTTCGGATCGTAGTGACCGATCTGCTCCACGGTCGCCGCGGCCGGCGTCTTGAGCGAGTCCGAAACGACCACACGGTAAAACGGAGCATGGGTCGCTCCCTGACGGCGCAAACGAATCTTCAGCATCTGTTCAGTAACTCCTTGAGATTAGGGCGCGAGATCGTACCCGAGCTTGGCCCCGAACAACAACGTACCAACCTGAATTCCTGGCGCGCCCCTCATCCGCCCTTCGGGCACCTTCTCCCCGCAAGCGGGGCGAAGGTCTACCTG
>JALYOB010000257.1 GCA_030857085.1 Acidobacteriota bacterium
GGCTTACCGGCGCAAGAGCGACTCGTTTTCCTGCTCCGCCCGCAGGGGCGATCCCAGCCACAGGTGACCGAGCCGTACAGCATCGAAGCAGGCGAGGAGACGATTCTGCGCGACGTTGCCCTCGAAGAGGCCTCGCGTATTTTCGTCGATGTCACCGTGCCGAAATCCGTCGCGGACGTGGTGGAGCTCCATAGCGTCACACTGCATCCGGTCGATGACAATCACTGGCCGCGGCATCTGCCGCTGCAAGCCGTCATTGCCGGCAACCGCGCCGCGATCGATGACGTCCCTCCCGGAACGTGGGAAGTGCGCGCGACAGGGCGCCTCGTGAACGGATTCGCTCTGAAACTCGCGGCCGAGAAGATCGACGTGAGTCCAGGGAGCGAGCGCTACGTCGTGCTCACGGTGGCCGATGCGCTGTATCGCGGCCGCGTCACGCGCGCTGGTGCGCCGGTCCGCGGCACACTCAACCTCCGGCCCGTTTCCGCGGGAGAACCCGCGGTCGCGAAGCTCGATGCCGAAGGCGAGTTTCGAGTGCTCCTCGCTTCGCCGGGCGAATACGTGGCCACGGTACAGGACGCAGAAAAGCACATGGTGAAGCTCCGCGACCGCGTGCGGTTCAGCGATGCATCGACACGCGTCGAAATCACTCTGCCCCTGGGAACGATCGCGGGACGGGTCGTCGATTCGGCCGGGGTGCCGGTTGCAGGAGTGTTCGTCAATGCACGCGAACAGGCGCAGGACGGCGGCGGTGAGTCGAGCGCGCGTGCCGCCGCGGACGGCAGCTTCGTCGTCAAGAGCACTTATGCAGGCAAGTGGGAGCTCGTCGCGGAATCGACTCGGCAGCGCAGTGAGCCCGAGGTTGTGTTCGCGTCGGATGGTGCGGTCGAAGGCGTGACACTGGTCGTGGACGATACGAGGGTCGTGAACATTGAGGTCGTCGACTCCACCGGTACGCTCATGCGCTTCGCCTCAGTCGACGCCGAGTTCGCAGTCGCGGGCTCGGCGCAACCGCAGACGTTCGGCATGCGCACGGGCCGTGACGGCCGCGTCACGTTGCGCTTGACGGACGCGCAACGTGCAGCGCCGGCGAACCTGGTTGTGCGTGACCTGCCCGGCGGCGTTTTGTCGTGCGAACTGCGAAGGCTGAACGCCGATCAGACGGTGCGCGTGCCCGCTCTGACGGGCGAGTTGCGCCTGATTGCACCTCGATGGATCGCAACGGTAGCGCGGAACTGGCTTGTATCGGCCAGTGGTTGCGCCGTTCCGTTTTTCGCACACGTCGAGCGGGAACGTAGCGGTGGTGAAGCGATGGTATTCGCCCGTTTGCGGACTGGAACGTGGCGCTACGTGCAAACGCGAGCGCCGGAGGAACTGCGGCTGGTCCTCACGGGACGCGGGCAACTTTTGCCGGCGATTGCGACGTTCACAGTCGATCCGCTGAAGACCACGCGAGTGAACGTCAACCCCTGACACGACGGAGGATCTCGTGATGGTTCGCTGGACTGCAGTCTTGATTTCTCTCACCTTGTTAGGCGGAGCAGCGACTGCCGAAGAGTGTATGGATTGCCTCGAACGCGTGTTCACCCGAACAGGTCCGAACGGAGCCGAGTACAAGGTCTACGAGGCGCTCTGCTGCGACGCACCGTGTACCGGAGGCGGATGGGACATGGCTGATCAGGATGTCGGCTGGGGATGCCTCGTCCGCGACGTAGACTGGGCGGGTGCGGAAGGCACCTACTGTGATTCGTCGGAGCGCGACCTTGGCTGTCCGGACGACACCGAGCCGCTGCCGCCAGTTCGGCCGAAACCGGTCTATGCCGATCCCGGCAGTGATCCCGACGATGGCCGGGAGTCTCCGATCCTCTTCGACCTCGCGAGTCACGGCTACAGCCTGACTTCTCCTTCAGGCGGCGTGCGCTTCGACATCCGCGGCGACGGCAACGCGGTGCAAATGGGCCTGGACGCGTCTCGGGTCGGAGAATGCGTTCCTTGCGCTCGATCGCAACGGGAACGGCCGCATCGATGACGGCCGCGAGCTGTTCGGCAATCACACACCGTTGCGATCGGGAACGACCGCGACAAACGGCTATGAAGCCCTCGCAGAATTCGACAGCAATCGCGATGGTGTCGTCGACGCAGCGGACAGCGGCTGGCCGACGCTCATGCTTTGGACCGACCGGAACCACGACGGTCGGTCGTCCCCGGATGAGCTCCAGTCGATTGCGTCGAGCGCGATCGCCGGCGTGGAGACCACCTGTCGCCGCATCGGCCGCCGCGACCAGTTCGGGAACGAGTTCCGATACATGTCGCACGTGCGAGTCGCCCGCGCCGCGGAAGCGCGTCAGCCTTATTACGATGTGTTTTTCCGAGTGGCCCCTTAGAGGGCGTTGTCCGTTGTCCGTTATCCGTTGTCCGTTCAAGCCCGGTCGTCGCGAACAGCGTCGGCCGGGCGCAAAACCACCCTGAACGGACAACCGACAACCGCGGAGCGAACGCGACGCGCTACCGCACGCTTCTCACCAGCACGAACTCCTGCGTGTCGTACTCCTCGGCCGGCGTCGTCACGATCGTCTCGCGGCGCAGCAGCTGCTGGCGCAGATACGTGTGGATCACCACCTTCGACCGCAGCTCTTTGAGCTGTCCGGCCGATGCGGGGCGGTCGTTGTCGAAGACCGAGTGGCGGCGGATTTCCTCTTCCAGCCGGGCCACCTGCGCGCGAAGCCAGTCCGTGTAGCTCATGGTGCATGCATATTCGACATCGAGCGCAGAAGGTTGCGTGATGCGGATCACGTCTTCGCAGATCCGTAACGCGCGCCTACAATGACGCCGTCCAGATGTCTCTCCAACCCGGCACGCGCCTCGGCCCGTACGAGATCGTCTCGCGCCTCGGCGCGGGAGGGATGAGCGAGGTGTATCGCGCGCACGACCCCCGCATCCGCCGTGACGTTGCCATCAAAGTCCTCCCGCCGACCTTCGCCAAATTCGCCGACCGCATGCACCGCTTCGAACAGGAAGCGCGCGCGGCCGGCGCGCTGAATCACCCCAACCTCCTCACGATTTTCGAAGCTGGCAGCTCTGACGGCAAACCGTACATCGTCACCGAACTGCTCGAAGGGCAGACGCTGCGCAGCTGCATGCGCGACAACGGGATGCCCGTCAAACTGCCGATCCGCAAGGCCGTCGATTACGCCGTGCAGATCGCGAACGGCCTCGCCGCCGCGCACGAACGCGGCATCGTCCATCGCGACCTCAAGCCGGAAAACCTCTTCGTCACCAGAGACGGCCGGGTGAAGATCCTCGACTTCGGCGTGGCGAAGTTGCGCAGCGCGGACGAACATGCGCTCGCGGATGACGACACGATGGAGCAGGACACCTCGCCCGGCACCGTGATCGGCACGGTCGGCTACATGTCGCCCGAACAGGTGCGCGGCCAGTCCGTCGACGGCCGCAGCGACATCTTCTCCCTCGGCACGGTGATGTACGAGATGGTCGCGGGCGCGCATCCGTTCCGCAGCAACTCTTTCGCGGACACCATGTCGGCGATCCTGCGCGAAGATCCGCCCGAGCTGGCGACCGCGAATCCGAATGTCACCCCCGGCCTCGAGCGCGTCGTGCGGCATTGTCTGGAGAAGAGTCCCGAACAGCGATTCCAGTCCGCGCGCGATCTCGCGTTTCACCTCGACATGCTCTCGAGCGGTTCGGGCACCATGCCCACCGTCGAGACGCCGGTGCTGACGCGCCGCAGTGCGACGGCCATTGTCGCTTCGATTGCGCTGCTCCTTGTGGGCCTCCTCACCGGCTGGTTCCTCGGCCGCCGCAGCAGTGAAGCGCACGCGGTGCGGACGACGTTCGCACAATTGACGTACGACGACAGCATCGAAGTCGCGCCGTCGATCGCGCCGGACGGACAGACGTTCGTCTTTACGCGCGGCTCGGGAGCGGCGAGCGACATCTATCTGCAACGCGTCAATGGCCGCAATGCCATCAATCTGACCAAACGCTGCCGCGCGGGCGATGGCCAGCCTGCGTTTTCGCCCGACGGATCGCAGATCGCCTATCGCTCCGAATGCGACGGCGGCGGCTTGTTCGTCATGGGCGCAACGGGCGAGTCGGCGCGGCGCGTGGCGGCGGAATGCTTCAATCCCTCCTGGTCGGCCGACGGCACGCAGCTCGTCTGCGCGACAGAAAGCATTGGATTCACGCCGACCTCGCGCGGCTCGATCAGCAGTCTCTGGATTGTGGACGTGCAGAGCGGCACGCGCCGCAAATTGCTCGATCACGACGGCGTGCAGCCGAGCTGGTCGCCGCACGGAAACCGCATTGCCTACTGGGGCATTGTGGGGGAGTCGGCGCAGCGCGATCTCTGGACGATCGATCCGAACGCGAAAGATGCGGCCCAATCCATCGTGCGAGTGACGAACGATCTTTCCGTCGATTGGAATCCTGTCTGGTCCGCCGACGGCCGCTATCTCTATTTCGGCAGCGATCGCAATGGCGCGATGAATTTGTGGCGCGTCGCCATTGACGAGGAAAGCGGCAAAACGCGCGGCGAGCCTGAGGCGGTGACGACGCCGGCGCGCTTCAGCGGCCATTTCTCATTTTCGCGCGATGGAAAACGGATGGCATTCGCCTCCATCGATCAGACCGAAGCCGTGCGCGCTGCGGCATTCGATCCGGTGGCGGGAGCGGTGACGAGTGAGGCGCGGCAGATTTTCGGCGGCTCGTTCCTCGTCTTCAGTTCGCAGGTGTCGCCGGACGGGAAACACGTCGCCGTCACCAATCGCGGCGGACAGGAAGACCTGTACGTCGTCGAGATTGCGACCGGCGAGGTGCGTCAGCTCACGAATGACGTCGCCCACGACCGCGGCGCGACGTGGTCGCCCGACGGCACGGCCATTTACTTCTATTCGCAGCGCAATTCCGATCGCTACGAGATCTGGCGCATCAATGCGGACGGTGGCGATCTCACGCGCGTGACGCCGAGCGCCAACGGCCGCAGCTTCTGGTATCCAGCCGTTGCACCCGATGGCAAACGCATCTCGTTCTATAACGAGCAGAACACGTACGTCCTCACCGACGGCCGCATCGACGCATTGCCTCCTGCGCCGAACGGCGCACGTCCCGCGCTCACGTCGTGGTCGCCCGACGGGACGATGCTTGCCGGCGAATTGCGCAATGAGCCGGGCGTTGCGCTCTATTCATTCGCCGATCGCCAGTATCGCCGCCTGACCGCGAGCGGCGCGCGTCCGGTGTGGCTGCCGGGCGGCCGCGAGATTCTCTATGGCGAGAGCGGCAAACTGCGCATTGTGAACATCGACAGTGGTGCGATTCGCGACGTCAGCAGTCCGCTCGCCGTCGCGGCCATGAGCCTCTCCAGCGATGCCCGGACGCTCGTTTTCTCCGACCGCCGGACGCAATCCGACGTCTGGATGATGAACATCGAGCAGCGCTGACGGCGTTCCGCCCGCTCGCAAAGCGCAGCGCGATCTCGCTACACTGTCGCGCAAAACGAACAACATGGAGGAAGGCCGATGAGAAAACTCTTCATCGCAGCTGCATTGCTGCTCGCGCAGGCATGCGCGTCGCCGCAGACCCCGTCGCCCACGAGCTATTTCGACAACACCGGACGCACGGACGCATGGAGCGGCGGCGTGCGCAGAATTCCGATTCAGACGCCGAAGGGAACCTTCAACGTCTGGACGAAGCGCACCGGCAACAATCCACGCATGAAAGTGCTCCTGCTGCACGGCGGCCCCGGCGTGACGCACGAGTACATGGAGGCGTTCGACAGCTTTTTCCCCGGCGCAGGCATCGAGTATTACTACTATGACCAGCTCGGGTCTTATTACAGCGACCAGCCTGCCGATCCCGATTTGTGGGAACTGCCCCGCTTCGTCGAGGAGGTCGAGCAGGTCCGCCAGGCCTTAGGCCTCGATCGCAACAATTTCTATCTGTTCGGCCAGTCGTGGGGCGGCATGCTCGCCGCCGAGTACGCGCTCAAATACGGCCAGAACCTCAAAGGGCTGATCATCTCGAATGCGATGATGAGCGTCCCGCAATACAACGAGTACGCGCACAACGTGCTGATGAAGGAAATGGATCCGAGCGTGCTCGCGGAAATCCGGAAGCTCGAAGCGGAAGGGAAGAACGAGGATCCGCGGTATATGGAGTTGCTCGTGCCGAACTTCTATACGCAGCATCTGCTCCGGATGCCGCCGGACCAATGGCCGGACGGCTTCAATCGCTCCTTCAAACACATCAATGGCGCGATCTACGTCTCGATGCAGGGGCCGAGCGAACTGGGAGCGAGCGGGAAACTGGTGAACTGGGATCGCACCGCCGATCTGAAAAACATCAACGTCCCGACGCTCGTGATCGGCGCCCGCTACGACACCATGGACCCGAAGCACATGGAGTGGGTTTCGAAGCAGATCCCGCACGCGCGGTATCTCTATTGTGCGAACGGCAGCCACATGGCGCTTTATGACGACCAGCAGACATTCTTCAGCGGTCTGATCGATTTCATCAAAGACGTCGACGCCGGCAGGTTCTGAGCGCCGATTGAATGATCCTTCTGGTCAACGGCGCATTCGGGATCGGCAAGACGAGTGTGGCGCGCGAGCTCGTCGCGCGCCTTCCTCACTCGGTTCTGTAC
>JALYOB010000708.1 GCA_030857085.1 Acidobacteriota bacterium
CCCCCCCCCCCACTCCGGGAGGCGCGGATCAGGAGCGATTCACGAAGAGGACGCCCACTCCCGCGAGCATCAGCGCGAGGAGGATCAGTCCCATTCCGAAATCGTCGGGACGGCGGCCGTCACGGCCAGAGCCGCGCTGGAGGTGTTTGTCTGACATTTCGACGAGCGGTTTTATGGACGAGGACGGCGCGCATCATAGCTGTGTACGCCAGCGGACGAAGAAGCGCCGTGAAAGTTCCGGGAAAGTGGCGCCGCGCAGGTGCGTCATGACGGATCGCGGGCGCCGGGCGCGCGATCGGCATGCGCCACACGTTCGTCACGCGTCAGTGCCTGCCCCGCCACACTCGCGGCGATGACGTCTGCGATGCTCGCGACTTCGAGGAGGAAGCCCCGCATGAACGATGATTTCGATGAGACCTCCGAACCCGATCTGTCCGACGACGAGCAGGCGTTGCTCGACGAAATGCCGTCGCTGACGGACGTCGGCCACACGCGCCGCACCTTTCTCGGCACCACCATCGCCGGCAGCCTCGGCCTCTTTGCGCTCGATCTCCTCGCACAGGAACAGGCGCTCGCCGCACTCGCTCCCGCCGCCGACGCGGTCTTCGCGAACGGCGCCGCGGCCGAGAACGTCATCAAAGTGGCGATGAAGGTCAATGGCGCCGCGAAGACGCTGGAGCTCGACTCGCGCGTGGTGCTGCTCGACGCATTGCGCGAGCGCCTCGAACTGACCGGCACCAAGAAAGGGTGCGATCAGGGACAGTGCGGCGCATGCACGGTGCTGGTCGATGGCCGGCGCGTCCTCTCCTGCCTCACCCTCGCTGCCACGGTCGAAGGAAAAGACGTCACGACCATCGAAGGTCTTGCGAAGGGCGATCAACTGCATCCGATGCAGGCCGCGTTCATCAAATACGACGGCTTTCAATGCGGCTATTGCACGCCGGGACAGATCTGTTCCGCAGTCGGTCTGCTCGACGAAGCGCGCCGCGGCGACGTCAGTCACGCAACTGCCGACGTCACACAGACGACGACGCGGCTCAGCGACGATGAAATTCGCGAGCGGATGAGCGGCAACATCTGCCGCTGCGGCGCCTATCCGAAGATCGTCGCCGCGATTCAGGAAGTGCATTCGGGCAGACAGACGCAGCACACATGGCGTTTCGTCGACGAAGAGCAGCTCGCCCGCGTGCGCAAGGAGGACGGCATTGAGACCGTTTAAATACGTCCGCGCCAGTGATCCCAATGCCGCCGCCCGCGCGGTCGCGGCGAATCCACAGGCGAAGTTTCTCGCCGGCGGAACGAACGTCATCGACCTGATGAAAGAGGACATCGAGCGGCCGACGGAGCTGGTCGACCTCACCCGTCTCAAGCTGAAGGAAATCAAACCGGCGCGCGGCGGCGTGTCGATCGGCGCACTGGCGACGAATACCGAGACCGCCAATCACCCGCTCATCCGCGCCAATTACCCATTGCTGACGCAGGCCATCGTCGCGGGAGCGTCGGCGCAGCTGCGCAACATGGCCACCAATGGCGGGAACCTCTTGCAGCGGACGCGCTGTCAGTATTTCTACGACGTCGCCATGCCGTGCAATAAGCGCGAGCCGGGAACCGGGTGCGGCGCATTGCAAGGTCTCAATCGCATGCACGCGATCTTCGGCTGGAGCGCGAAATGTGTCGCGACCTACCCGGGCGACATGGCCAATGCGCTTTACGCGCTCGATGCGGTCGTACGCATCCGCGGCGCGAATGGCAGCGAGCGCACGCTGCCGATTGCCGACTTTCATCGCCTGCCTGGAGACATGCCGCAGAAAGACACGAATCTCGAACACGGTGAGCTCGTGGTGGCGATCGAATTACCGAAGTCGAATTTCGGGAAGAACTCGTATTACCTGAAAGTGCGCGATCGCGCTTCGTACGCGTTTGCATTGATCGCGGTCGCCGCCGCTCTCGACCTCGACAACGACGCCATCACCAACGCCCGCATCGTCCTCGGCGGCGTCGCGCATAAACCGTGGCGCAGCCGGGAGGCGGAGGCGGTGCTGAGCGGGAAACGCCCCACGGCAGAGAACTTTGCGCTTGCTGCAGAAGCGGCATTGCGCGACGCGAAGCCACTCGAGCACAACGCGTACAAAGTCGAACTGGGAAAACGAGCCATTGTGCGCGCCCTTCTGCGCGCGAGCCGGCTGGCCTGATCGGGAGGAACCATGCCGAGATACATCGGAAAAGAAATGAGCCGCGTCGATGGCGTGGCGAAGGTGACCGGAAAAGCGAAATACGCGGCCGAGTTCAAGGTGCCGAACCTCGCGTACGGCTTCATCGTGAACGGCGCCATCGCCAAGGGCGCGATCAAGGAGATCGACACCCGCGAGGCCGAAGCCGCCGCCGGCGTCATCAAGGTCTTCACGCACCTCAACGCGCCGAAGCTCGGGCCGAAGCGCTCGACCGAAGAGGCGCCGCCGCGGGGCAACCAGGAAGAGCGGGACAAGTCGTTCCGCGCGCTGCAATCCGACCGGATCTTCTTCAACGCACAGCCCGTCGCGCTCGTCGTCGCCGAGA
>JALYOB010000709.1 GCA_030857085.1 Acidobacteriota bacterium
GGCGGCCCGGTCATGCTCCTCCCCTCGGATCGATTCTGGTCGATGAGCTTCGGCAGCGACTCACGCAAGCGGCGCTATTTCGAAATGTGGACCGAGTCGGGACGCGACGAAGCGGGCGGCACCTCTCAGGCCATTGGCGGCGGCATGACCTATCGCCCGACGTCCGCAATGCGCATTTCGATTTCGCCGCGCTACAGCCGCAATCACGAAAAGATGCAATACGTGACGCAGGTCGAGGACGCCGCCTATCACGCCACATACGGCAAGCGCTATCTGTTCGCGACGCTCGACCAGCGCACTGTGGACATCGGCATCCGTACCGAATGGACCATGTCCTCGCGCCTGTCGTTTCAGCTGTACCTGCAGCCGTTCGTCTCCAGCGGCGATTACAAAGGGTTCAAATACCTGACCCGCCCGCGCGAATTCGACTTTACGCACATCAGCGACGCACAGGCGGATGCCGAGGCGGGGAATCCCGATTTCAATTACCGGAGCGTGCGCGGGAGCGCGGTCGTGCGATGGGAGTTCCGTCCCGGATCGGCCATGTATGTGGTGTGGAACGAGAATCGTGAAGAGAGCATCGACCGCGGCGACTTTCGCCTCCGCCGCGATTTCGGCGCACTGCCGAATGCGCCGTCGCAGGATGTGTTTTTGATCAAGTTTTCTTATTGGCTGCCCATGTGAAGCGAAGTTGACCGGTTGCCTGTTGCCAGTTGCCGCGACATCTGGTCCTGGACGGAAGCTGCGCGGTAACAGGCGACGGGCAACGGGTCAACAAAAGCCGGCAATGCCGTAACCGCTTGCTCCGAACGCCCGTTTTTTGCAAGCATCCCCACCCATGTCTTCCGACGATTTCAACACCATCAGCGCCCGTCGCGGGGAGCGCGCGCGGGAGATCGAGGTTCTGCGGCAGCATTACCGGCAGCATCGGGATGCGTTGCAGCGGATGATTGCAGATGCGCCGACCGAGCATCTCGCGACCGAGTATCAGCGCCTCGTCGGCGAGATTGATCGGGCGCTCGGCAAACTGAGCGAGCTCGAAGGCATTGCCGCGCCGGAGGCGGCAGCGCGTCCGCAGCGGGAGGAGCGCCCGATCGCGGGTGCGGTCACCGAGCCGGGCATGCGTCCGCTCGTCGTCGCGCCCGGTGCAATGCGTGACGAACTCGCCGATGCGCCGACCATTCCTCCCGCGCCGCACGAAGCGGGTTTGCGGCTGCCGCTCATCGTCGGCGTCGCCGTCATCGCACTTGCGCTCATCGGCTGGCTCATCTGGCGCGCGAGCGGCGACCGCAACAAGCCCTCCATTGTGGAAGAACAGACCGCGACCACCAGCGCCGCGCCGGTCGTCAGCACCGCCGACGACACCATCGAGCCGGCCAGCACGCCGCAATCACGCGTGCTCACGGCCGCGCCCGCATCGCAGGATTACGGCGAAATTCGCAAAGGCACGCGGGCGACGCGCCAGTTCGAAATCAGCAACAAAACCGAGCAGCCGATCTCATTGCAGGTTGCGCGGTCCGCGTGCCGCTGCCTCTTCTATGAACACGCGCCCGTTGTGCCGCCGCACGGCAAAGAAAACCTGACCGTCACCATTGACGCCGCACGCGCGAAAGCGGGCGAATTGCGCGAGACCATTCGCGTGCAATCGAAGTCGAGCCCGGCTGTGGGAACGACGGTCGACGTAATCGCAACGATCCGTTGACATCCGTGGGACATAGGAAACCGAACGTCCGTGTTCTAATCGCTCGCCGTGAAGCGCCCCCTTGTTTTCCTGTTGGTTCCTGGTTTTGCTCTCACTCTCTCGGCACAAGAAGCAGCGCCGCTCACTCTCGAGCGAGCGGTTGCGCTTGCCGTCGAGCGAAACGAGCGCGCTGCGATTGCCGAAACCACTGTCGAGGCCGCCGAGGCTCGCGTGCGCCGCGCGCGCACCGCGTTCTTTCCGCGCGTCGACATCAGCGGCAACCTGCGCGGCGACTACACCGATCGCACCGAGCGCACGCTCTCGACCTCCGCACTGCTCACGCAGCCGGTCTTCGACGCGCGCGCGTTTCCTCTTTATCGCGCGCAACGCTACGAGCGCGACGCCACCCGCCTCACCGCCACTGAAAGCAAACGCCTCCTCGGATTCGATGCCGCGGCCATCTTCCTCCGCACGCTGAGCTTCGAGCAGGTGCTGCTCGCCGCGCAGCATCGCCGCGACTTCGCGCAGACCAACCTCACTGACGTGCGCGCCCGCTTCGAAGCGGGTCTCGTCAGCTCGAATGACGTCACGCGCGCCGAGCTCGAGCTCGCGACTGCCGTGCGTGGCGTGGCGCAGGCGGCCGGCGACGTCGAGGCCGCGCGCGTCGAGCTCGCGAATCTCACGCGCAGTGACGTCCCCGCGCTCGCGCCGCCGGTCACATTGCTCGCCGCCGCAGCAGCGCCGCCGCAATTGAACGACGCCGCGATCGCGGAGGCGCAGCGGCAGCGTACCGACATCGCGGCGCAACGGGCGCGGGTCGAATCGAGCCGCGCCTTTGCGGACGAGCCGAACGCGCGCTTCTTCCCCTCCGTGC
>JALYOB010000710.1 GCA_030857085.1 Acidobacteriota bacterium
AACAATCGTCGAAACACGTCAAGACCAAGCACAAGAACAAACTCAACAATCACACCGACTAACACCTGCTGTGGCCGAGCCCGGACAAGACCCAGGTGGTCTATGAAAGCGGCGGATATCTCTATCGCTTTGCGAACGGACAGTCGTCGCGCATTCCAATCCGCGTCTATGGCGATTTCCGCAACACGCTGCCGTACTTTAAGAACGTTCGCGAGAACATCGAGTCGTACACGATCTCGCCGACCGGCGCCCGCGCATTGTTCGTCGCACGCGGCGACGTCTTCAGTGCACCCGCCAAAGAAGGGGAGATCCGCAATTTCACCTCCACTGCCGGCATTCGCGAGCGCGACGCGAACTGGTCGCCGGACGGACGCTGGATCGCCTATCTGAGCGACCGCTCCGGCGGCGATTACGAGATTTACGTGCGCCCGGCCGACGGCACGGGCGAAGAGCGCCAGCTGACCAACAACAGCAAGTCGTGGCGCTTCACGCCGGTCTGGTCGCCCGACTCGAAAATGCTCGCCTATTCAGACAAAGACCACGCCGTGCACTATGTGGAAGTGGCGAGCGGCCGCGACGTGCGCGTCGATGCCGACGAGTATGGCGACATTACCGACTATCGCTGGTCGCCCGACTCGCGCTGGATTGCCTACACAAAGAACAATCAGGCGCAGTTCTCGTCCATTTACGTCTACAGCGTCCCGGAAGCGAAGGCGTACCGCCTCACCAGCGGCATGACCAACGACGCCAATCCGGTCTTCGACCCGAAAGGCCGCTATCTCTATTTCACCTCCAATCGCGACTTCAATCTCACGTTCAGCTCGTGGGAGTTCAATTACGTCTATACCGATCCGGCGCGCGTCTATGTGGGCGTGCTTGCGGCTGACGGTCCGGCACTGTTCCTCCCGCAGAGCGATGAGGAGAAGGTGACGGCGCCGCCCGCGCCGGGTTCAGAAGAGAAGAAGGACGAGCCGAAGAAAGCCGCCGGTCCGCTGGTGGTGAAAATCGATCCGGTCAATTTCGAGAATCGCGTGCGCGCGATTCCGGGCGCGCCGGGCGCGTACAGCAACCTGAATGCAGTCGCCAATGGCGTTCTGTACATGCGCGGCAACGATACGCAGTCGCTCAAGCTGTACAACATCGACGACCGGAAAGAGGAGACGATCCTCGACAATCTGACCGGCTACGAATTGTCCGCGAACGGCGAGAAAATCCTGGCCGGCCTGGGACGCAACAATTACGCGATCGTCAATGCGAAGCCGGGACAGAAGGCTGCCGACGCGACGCTCAAGCTCGATTCGATGGAAATGCGCATCGATCCGAAAGCGGAGTGGCAGCAGGAGTTCACGGATGCCTGGCGCATTCTCCGCGACTGGTTCTATGACCCGAACATGCACGGAAACGACTGGAACGCGGTCCGTGAAAAATATGGTCAGCTCGTCCCCTACGTCGCTCACCGCGCCGACCTCGATTACATCCTCGGCGAAGTCGCCGGTGAGATGAACGCCGGCCACGTCTATGTCGGCTCGCCGTCGGACGTGAACCGTGTCGACCGCGTTGATAATGGCTTGTTAGGCGCGGAGATCGCTCCCGCAGACGGCTATTACCGCATCACGAACATTTTCCCCGGCGAGAACTGGCACGAGGCGTGGCGCTCGCCGCTCACCGAGCCGGGCGTGAAGGTCAAGGAAGGCGATTACATCCTCGCCGTCGATGGTGTGTCGACCCGAGGCGTGGATAATTTCTATCGCCTCCTCGAAAACAAAGCGGATCGCGTGGTCACGCTCACAGTGAGCAGCACGCCGAACACCACCGGCTCGCATACCGAGCGGGTGCGTCCGGTCAAGCGCGAGACGAATCTTCGGTATCTCGAATGGGTGCAGTCGCGCCGCGAGTATGTGACCAAGGCTTCCAATGGCCGGATCGGCTATCTGCATCTGCCCAATACGGGCGCGGAAGGAAACCGGGAGCTCGTCAAAGGCTTCTATCCGCAGGTGGATAAAGACGCATTGATCATCGACGACCGCTATAACGGCGGTGGCTTCATTCCCGATCGTATGATCGAGCTGCTCGATCGTCCTGTGCTCAACTACTGGGCGCGCCGCAATACCAAGCCGACGTCGACGCCCGCAACGGCGCACGTCGGACCGAAGGTGATGCTGATCAACGGCTATTCATCCTCCGGCGGCGACGCGCTGCCGTATTACTTCCGCAAGCGCGGCCTCGGCACGATCATCGGTACGCGCACATGGGGCGGCTTGATCGGCCTGTCCGGCAATCCGAACCTCATGGACGGCGGCTCGATCTCCGCACCGCAATTCCGTTTCTTCGATACCGAAGGGATGTGGGCGGTGGAAGGGGTGGGCGTGAGCCCCGACATCGAAGTGGTCGACCGCCCCGAGCTCGTCGCGGCCGGTCAGGACCCGTCGCTCGAAGCGGCCGTGAAACTGCTCCTCGAACAGCTCGAGAAGAATCCGGTCAAGCGCCCGATCGTCCCCGAAGTGAAAGTGGAACGGTAAGGTCGTGAGGAGAGGTGCAGCGCGCGTTCGCGCGC
>JALYOB010000258.1 GCA_030857085.1 Acidobacteriota bacterium
GGATCCCCCGCCGACGGAGCGAGACTCGCGCTGCATGCGGGGGATCCCTCGACTTCGCTCGGGATGACAATCAGGCGAAGACTCTCGCAAGCCGCGCAACACCTTCGCGAATCCGCTCATCCCCTTCCTTCGCAAACGTCAGCCGCATCGTGTTGCGGCCGCTGCCGTCGACGAAGAAGGGGGCGCCGGGGATGTAGGCGACGCCGTTTTTTACCGCGTCGGCGACGCGCGCGGAGGTGTCGACGTTGTCGTTGAACGTCATGAACGTGAACAGGCCACCGTCGGCGGAAGTCCATTGTGCGCGGCCGGCGAAGTGGTGTTCGAGCGCGTCGAGCAGCACCGCGCGTTTGCCGCGATAGAACGCACGGACGCGTTCGATCTGCGGGGCGAGCTCGCCGTTTGCGATCAGCTCGTCGACGATCGATTGATCGAGCATGCCCGAGCACAGATCCGCGGCCTGTTTGGCGATCTCGAGTTTCTCGACGAGCTGCGGCGCGGCGATGATCCAGCCGCAGCGCAAACCGGGCGCGAGCACTTTGGAAAACGAGCCGAGGTAGATGACGCGATCGTTCGTGTCGCGCGACTTCATGGCGGTGGTGTCGGCGTGGTCGACGTACACCAGCTCTCCATACGGATCGTCTTCGATCACCAGAAAATCGAACTCGTTCGCGAGTTGCAGCACCGCCTCGCGGCGCGCCTGCGTCATCAATCGTCCGGACGGATTCTGAAAGTTCGGAATCGTGTAGAGCAGCTTGATACGCCGCGACGATGCGAGCTCGCGCAACGATTCCGGCACGATGCCTTCGTCGTCCTGCTGCACGCCTGCGAGCTCCGCGCTGCGCGCGAAGAACGATGCCGACCCGCCGATGTACGTCGGCAGTTCGACCGCCACGACGTCGCCAGGATCGAGCAGCGTGTGTGCGATGAGATCGAGCGCCTGTTGCGAACCGGTCGTCGTCAGGACATCGCTCGCGTTGCACGTAACGCCGCGACTGCGCGAGATCTCCGCGATCGATTCGCACAACCGTGGCAGACCGCGCGTCGGTCCGTATTGCAGCGCAATCGCGCGACGCTCACGCACCACCTGCGCCGCAACTTCGGCGATCCGCTCAGCGGGAAACGTCTCCGGATTCGGCACGCCGCCCGCGAACGAGATGATGTTCGGATCGTTGATCAGCTTCGCGAACGCGCGAATCGCGGAAGGACGGAGGTTCTGCGCGTCGCGCGAGAAGAACGAGTCGAAGGTCGTCACGCGGCGAAGTCTATTCGACCGCGAGCGCGCTGTAGGACGCGAGGAACCAGCTCGTCACCGCGGCCGAAAACGCGGAACTGAGGATGCTGGTGAAGATCCGGATCGGCAGCGTCGCGATCTGCAGTGCAGGCGTCTTGATCGCGGCGCTCATCATGCCGGCGACGAACGAGAAGCCGCCGAAGAACGTCGATCCGGCCATCGCGACGACGAACACCGCCACCGCGATGAGGAAGTGGCGCGCGAAGTCGCCGCGCATCGCAGCCCACGATGCCGCCAGCGATGCGCGCGCGTTAGTGCCATGCGCACCCCACGCAGCGATGGCGCGATTGCACCAGATGCTGCCGATGAGCATGACGGTGATGGCGAGCAGAATCGTCAGACCAATGCCGAGGCAGCCGATGGCGACGCTCGCACCGGGTGCGGTGTCTCGGAAAATGAGGAGCAGCACGAGCGTCGGCAGGAGAGGAATCAGCAGCAGGAGAAGGCCGAAGGTCGACGCGAGCGTGTAGATCATGAAAACGACCCACCACCCTTCCTTCCCTCCCTCGAACCATCGTTCGCCGGTGAACGTCCGGAAGCGCGTGCGCGGCGCGACCAGCGCGGGACCGGCAGCGCGTTCGGCGTCGACATAGACGCGCACCGAAGCCGCTTCGATGAATGAATGAATGGCGAAGAAGACCGTCAGCAGCACGCCGATCGCGAGGAGCGCCCACGCGAGGAACATCCACTTTTCGGCGAGCAGCGAAAGGGCACCTTCGAAATCTTCCGCCACTTTCAGTTGCGCGAGGTCGATGCCGAGCGAAAGGAGCAGCGGCGCGAAGATGGCCACGGCGGTGAGGATCGCCAGAAGCGCGAACACGAGCGACTCGGAGAGACGGATGACGATCAGCGGCCAGTTGGCCAGCGTGTTGTCGACCGCGCGGCGGAGAACGTCGAAAACGCCGCGTCTCACAGCGTGTTCCGCCGATGATCCGTCGCGCCGGCGAACTCGATGCGATCGGCCATCTCCGCCAGCCGGCTGCGCAGCCGCGTGCCGATCCGCTGCTCGAGTGTTTCTTCTTTCGCATCGGCCGAGCGGTCGTAGTAGTTCGTCGTGAAGATCGTCGTCCGCTCTTCGTTGTAGCGCGTGTTGATCACGTAATAGAGGATGTCCTGCACGAACTGCGTCGGCTTCTGCGATCCGAGCTCGTCGAGCACGAGGAGATCGGCTTCGAGCACCGGCCGGAGGATTTCGGACTTCGTGTTCGCGTTGCTGTCGTCGAACGTGGCCTGGATCTCCTGAATCAGATCCTGAAAGTTCGTGAAGAGGAGCCGTCCCTGCTTGCCGCTGCGGATGATCTCGAGGAGCGCCGCGACGGCGAGATGGGTCTTGCCGACGCCGCATGCGCCCATGAGCAGAAGGCCTTTTCCTTCGGGCGTGTTCGGCCAGAGATCGACGAACTCCTGCACCCGTTTTTTCGCGATTTTGAGGACGCTCGATTTTTCACGAAAGGATTCGAGCGAGCAGTGTTCGTAACGCTTCGGCACCCGCGCACTGCCGAGCCGCTGCTGCCGCCGCAGATCCCCCTGACACCGGCACGCCTCGACTCGCAGATCGTCGCCCGGTAACGGGATCCACCCGGAGTTGTTGCAGCGGGGGCAGACGGCGGGTGCGGCGGGGAGGGTGGACATTGGGGCGCATTTTAACGGATTGAGGATTGTGGATTGAGGATTGAGGATTCGTGTCACCCCGAGCGTAGTCGAGGGGTCCCCTGCAGTCGAACGTGCAGCGCTCCGGTCGGAGGGGATCCCTCGACTCCGCTCGGGATGACACCGGTCACCCTTCCCTCAATCCTCAATCCTCAATCCTCAATCCTCAATCCGCCCAGCGCCTATACTGCCCCCTCTCCGTCAGCATGAACCCACTCCTCTCCTGCCTCACCGCGCGGCCTGACGCGTCGACGTTTCTCCTGCCGATGGAGCTCGAGCGGGCGTTGCGGGAGTTGTTCGGGAAGCCGGAGTCGCTGCTGCCGCAGCCGTACAAGATCTTCCCTTCCGACGAGACGCAGCCGCCCGCCCTCGGCTTTCCGGTCGCGGAATCGGCAGTGATGAAGGAGCTCGATGCGAAGCTCGATCGCTGGCTGACCGAGGAGACGGCGTGTCAGGTGAACCGCGCGGCGTCGAAGGAGAAGGCGCAGGCGGCGCTGACGGCGTACACGTCGCAACTGATCAAGCTCGCGGAGAACGCGCTCGCGTCGAACGTGCTCTCGGACTTTCACGCGATCTTCTGGCTCGCGCATTCGTTCGACCTCGCGAGGCAGTTCGCGAACATCCCCCGCCGCATCTCCGCACTCGACACGCAGGCCGGCCGCGCGCTCGGCGACACGCTCAAGTACCGCATCTTCAGCCGCTGGGTCGCGGAGACACGCGAGCAGATGACGCAGCTCGCCGCGCGTCTCGCATCGGTGCTCGACGGCGAGGAACAACGCGCGCTGCAGTTCGTCCGCCTGCTGCAGGACGACGTCCTGATTCTCACCGAAGAATTCATCGGTCCCGATCTGCGCGAGCTGCGCAATTTCGTGACCGGCTATCTCCGCCGCGATTTTCAGTCGTTCCGCGATTCGTTCGAGAAGATGCGCGCGACCGCGACCGAGCTGCTCCAGCGCGATCGCGCGTTCCGCGCCGCGATGCCGCTGTTCGGCGTGAATCCGGACAACGGCATTCCCCTCGCGCTGCTGCTCGATCCACGATTCGAAACGTATCTCTTCGATCATCCGTCGGCGCAGAACGCGCTCAATCGTGAGGATCGCGAGCAGTTCCATCTCATCGCCCGCCGCGTGCGCGAGTTCGCGGTGCTCAATCAACTGCGCCGCGCGGTGACGTGGATGACCTGCCTTCCCGACGGGCAGATCGTCTCCGCCGATCGCACCCGCGCCATCACCTACTCGCGCTCGACGCGCCCGCTCGACTTCGGCCGCGCGGGCGTGGTCGATCCGATGGTCTATCGCTTCGGGATGATCTACGACATCTCGGCGTTTTCGGAGACGCTCGGCAACATCCGCCGCGGCGGCGGCAAGGAGGAGCTGCGTTCGTATCGTCAGATGCTGCTCTTCCAGCGCAAGCTCGACGCCATCGCCGACCGCCACCTCCTGCAATTCGAAAAGTTCCTCGGCGACGGCGCGTTCTACACGACCCGCCGCGCGGTGCGGCTCGTGCGTGCAGCGGTCGAAATCCAGCGCTTCTATTCGGAGATGAAGCGCAAAGGCTTCGCGTTCAACAAAGGTCTGCGGATCGCGCTGAATTACGGCTACTACCGCCTGCTGCCGATGCGCACGTCGGCTGATTCGAACGATCGCATCACCGAGTTTTACGGCCCGGGCATCGTCGAACTCTCCCGCCTCACGACCGGCAAGTCGAACAAGGAAATCGAGGAAATCGCGGCCTTTCTCGTCGCGCACGGATACGAGCAGGCGAAGGTGCAGCAGTTCTTCGCGCCGCTCGCGCACGGCGTCGACGTGATCGATCCGGTGCAGCACGCGCGCGAGTACTACGCGTATCTCGACGCGAACAGTCACCTGGTCAACGAAGGCATCGTCGCGTCGATGTCTCTGCTGCAGGAGCTCTCGAACGAGCTCGCGAATGACTCGCAGCAGCTGTTTCGCGTGAAGACGTCGTGGGGCAAGTACATCGCGTTCGCGCCTGCAGTGCCGGGCGTCGAGTACGTCGGCATCCGGCTGATCGGCAACGTGTCACTCAAAGGTCTCGACAACATCGACGTCGGCGAGCTCGTGCCGTTCGGAAACGGCGAGGCGGAAGCGTCGCCGATGGAATCGCCCGAATCTTTCATCACGCTACTGCGCCAGGACTTCAATCAGCGCCGCGAGTCATCCGGCTCATGGGCGGCCGTTGCTCCCGAGCGGACGACGAGTGAGCGGGTGGTATCGAGCGAGATTGTGATCTGCGTCAAGTCGGATGCGACGGATCTCGACGGGGAAGTGCTGATCGGCCAATGGGACCCCCGCTCCGACGACGTGCATCGCCCGCTGCGTTTGCCGCGCGGCGATTTCCAACGATTGTTCGCGCTCAAAGGCGAACTGACCGCAGACATCCTCACGCGCAAGAAGCAAAGCGTGAAGGAGATGTACGAACGGCTGTCGCTCAAGACCCTCGCGCCGGCCCTGGCCCTCGCGCCGTATCGCGATGCGGGGGTGTATGACGCGTACATTCTTGGGGATGTGGTGGAGAAGTTGTAGCGGTGGCATGTGGGGAAGGGATTCCGCGCGAAGCGGAATGACACTCGCCACAGTGTCATCCCGAGCGGAGTCGAGGGATCCCCCTCTTGTGTGAGACGTCAGCGATGCGAGGGAAAGCCGCGACTCGCGTCGCCGCACTCCAGATGATCGACGTTATATCCGCTCGTCTGAATCGGCGGTTCTGAGGGTAAAATAACCTTTACTTCATGCGGATCGACTACGACAAAAGGGAGATCGTGTGTGCGGTCGGCGACCTCGTCTACGAGTCGACCTACCGCCGCATCGGCGTCGAGCGCGGCGACGGCTTCCGGCGCATGTGGATCGGGC
Source organism: Acidobacteriota bacterium (assembly GCA_030857085.1). Taxonomy (GTDB): domain Bacteria; phylum Acidobacteriota; class Thermoanaerobaculia; order Gp7-AA8; family Gp7-AA8; genus QHVT01. Next base: position 5,812 of record JALYOB010000258.1, read on the forward strand.
AGGACATCCACACCCGCCGCGCCGAACAGCGCGCCGGCGAAGATCCGTATTACCGGGCGGAAGTGCACGTGGTGCATCGCACGCAGCTCGGCGGCTGGAGCGTCACCGTCACCGGCCGCGTGGACGGCCTCTCGATCGACAAGGAAGCGAAGTGCGTCTCCATTGAAGAGGTCAAGTCGATTCACTTCGACCTCGAGCTCGAGTCGCTCATGCGCTCGGAGAAGCTGCAGCGGCATCTCTATCAGCTCCTCCTCTATGCGTACTTTTTATCGAGTCAGCCGGAGCTCGAAGGCTTCGTCTTCGCGCCGCAACTCGTACTCATCGACCTCGTTTCCGGCGAGGCCAAAACAGTCGATACCGAATTCGATCGCGACCGGGTCGAGTCGACGCTGCATGCGAGCCTCGCAAAGCTCATCGAGGATCTCGACACCGCGCACGCGTTGCGTGTCGCCAAACGTGCGTTCGCCGACACGCTCGACTTTCCGTTCGAAGGGATGCGCGAGGGACAGCAGGAGATCGTCGGCTCGGTTGCCCGCGCGATCTGGCAGCGCGACGCGCTTCTCGTCTCCGCCCCCACCGGCATCGGCAAGACGATGGCCGTCCTCTATCCCGCGGTCAAACAATCGCTCAAGCTCGGCAAGAAACTCTTCTTCCTCACCTCGAAAACCCTGCAGCAGGACGCGGCTGTCAAGGCGCTGAACCTGCTCAATGACGGCTCGTTCCGCGTGCTGCGCATCCGCTCGAAACAGAAGATGTGCGCGCACACGGAGATGATCTGCCACGAGGACTTTTGCCCGTTCGCGGCGCAGTACTCGGAGAAGATGAAGAAGAGCGGGCTCCTCACGCA
>JALYOB010000711.1 GCA_030857085.1 Acidobacteriota bacterium
GCGTGCGGCCATTGGACGCGGCGTGCTGCTCAATACAAAAGCCTCTGTGGATCACGATTCCGTCGTTGGCGATTTCGCGCATGTGTCGGCGGGCGGTACTGTGGGGGCGAAATGTACGATCGGTGAAGAAACACTGATCGCGCTGGGCGCATCAGTGGCGTCGGATCGCACTGTAGGGGCGCGCACGATCATTGGCGCGGGCGCTGTCGTGGTGCGCGACATACCGGACGACGTGATCGCGTTCGGCGTCCCGGCGCGGGTCAAATCGCGTCGCGCATGATGCGGCGCATGCGCAACATCATGGGAAGCAAGCGAAAGGGCGTGGTGACAATGCGGGCGAAGGTGCGGCGCAGACGATAGTGATTCGCTGCGCGTTCAGTGGTCGCTGCGAGTAGTGCCTCGATTCCGGCGACATTGTGAGCAAGCGTGAAGCCGGCCAGCATGCGATCGCGACCCTGCTTGCCGAGGCGGCGGGCGAGATCGCGATCGCGAAGGAGACGAAGGATCGCGTCAGCGAGCGCGCGCGGCTCGTCCTTTGGCACAACGAGGCCGGTTTCCTCATGCACGATCGTGTCTGCAAATCCCTTGGCGTCGGAGACGACCATGGGCCGCTCCATGAGCAGCGACTCGACGGTGCCGCCGAGGTTGTCGCTCAATGAACAATGCACGGAGACGTCGAACGAGGCGAGGACGTTTGCCACGTCGGTGCGCTCGCCCGGAAACAATACGGCGTAACTGACGCCGAGGCTTTCCGCGAGCGATTTCAATTCCTGCTCGTATTGTGGGCCAAGAGGGCCGGAGCCGCGGCCGACCAACACGAACTTCGCATCAGAAATCTGTTCGAGCACGTACGGGATGGCGCGCAACAGAACGTCGTGGCCTTTCAGGCCGCGGCCGCGGAGATTCGCGGGAACCGCGTAGCCGGTGCGCGAGGGTGGGTAGAAATAGGCGATCTTGCCGACCACAGGAGTGTGGGAGGCGAGACCGAGCTCGCGACGCACGGCAGCACCGTCGGCGAGTGCGGGATCGTGCGCGTCCTGATCCACGGCGTAATAGACCATCGCCAACTGATTTGCGGGGATACCGTGTTGCAGGTAAAGCTCGCGCGTGTATGTAGACGATGCAATGGTCTTCGTGTCACAGAAGGCAGTGCCGACCTCCAGTTGGCGCAACAGGTCGGATTCGAGGGAGATCGGGTGCACATTTCCCGCGAAATGATTCGGCACGTCTGCAATCCACGACGCAATGCGGGCGGTGAGTACGGAGCCAATGATGTGACTATGGACAACGTCCGGCCGGATCCTGCGCAATAGAAGCACGAGGTGCGTAAGGCGGCGTAATTTTCGAAACAGCGACGCTTGTTCGAACACGATGTCGGTCGCCGCGGCGTAACAGGGGATGCTGTCGCGTTTCAATGCCGTGGCAATTCTTCCGTTGAGCGACGGCACGATGACAGCCACGTCGTGGCCGAGCCGCTTTTGCTCGCGTGCGAGCGCGACCATCCATGGTGCGCCGTCCGCGGTCGAGACGATGTGCACGATTTTCACGTCATGCCCACCTGCACCGGCTGGAGCAGCGCGAGATGCCGCTCGCTGGTTTGTCTCGGCCGCGGATGCTGCAATGCGAGGGCGAGCGCTTCTTCATCATTTTCTACGACGCGACCCTGCACACCGGGAACGCGAACGCCGAGGTGCTGGTCGAGCGCGCCTAACACACGGTGGCGCACAATGAATCGCAAACGTCCTCGGCGACCGCGGCCGCGCCAGCCGTGCCGCTCCAGTTCCCGCCGCAACGCCGCTCGTTGTTTTCTGTCGCGGACGAGCGGGAGACCGGCGGCGAGGTCATTGAGATATCCCGCGTAATCGATGGGCGGCAGTTGTTCGCCCGTCGCCCTGCGTACACGCTCGTACTCGTGATAGAGCATGTTCATGCCGAGGGTGAGGCCGGGGATGGGCGCCGCATCGAGCCATGCACGATCGCCCCATGTTTCGCGGAACGCATCGAAATCGGTGCCGCCGCCGCGTAGGTAGCCGGCATTGGCGCTGCGGTGCGGCGCGTAGATGATGCCGAGGGGACGGTCGAGGTGGAGATAGCGCTCGCGGATTGTGAAAAGGCGGAACGCGAAGCAGGAGTCGGGCGTCGTCGACATACACACCTCGCCGAAGCGCGAGAGCACATCCTCGAGCACACTGCGCGGCACGAGAGTATTCGACAACAGCGGTAATGCATGAGATGGGATCGTGCCGGCGCGGCCCTGCGAGACGATTTGTACGACGCGCGCCGATCGGATGCCGTAGACATTGCCGGTCCACGGCGGTTGCCACAGACGCAAGGGCGGCGGAACGTCGGTGACGTAATCGTGCGGCCACGTCACGACCATTTCCGGCCACTGCCGTGCGACGCTCTGCGCGTATTGCAGATGATGCGGTCGGGTGATTTTGCGGTCGTAATGGACGGTGAAATGGGTCGCGCGCGAGCGCTCCATTGCCTGCCGTATCGCCCAATCCCAATGCGTGGCCGTGTCTGCGCCTGTGCCGCCGAGCCGCATGTAC
>JALYOB010000259.1 GCA_030857085.1 Acidobacteriota bacterium
GACCCGCGCAGCGTGGCGATGATCTTCGCGACGCAGACCACCATCGACGCCGGCACCTATCCCCGCCTTCTGCAGGACCGCGGCATCGATCCCTCGCGCATCGTCGCGCAGGCGTGTCCCGGCCTCGCCGACACGATTTCCGAAGATCGCGAGGGAACCAGAACCGCCGAGGAAATCCGCGGCTGGGTGGGCCAAGCGATCGAAAAAATGCAGCACCAAGGCGCACCGGTCGTGGCGGCGCTGGCGTGCACGCATTACGGCTATCGCAAAACCCTTTTCGCGAATGCGTTCGCGGAGATGGGGTTGGAAGCGAAGGTGGTGAACCCGAACGAACGCGCCGTCGACGACATCTTCGGGGCAGAAGCAGAAGGCGCGCATCGCGAGGCCGACGTGAGATTCGTGACGCGCTACGCGATCCCCGCCGTCACGATCGAAGCGCTCACGTTTTTTCTCGAAGAAGTCTCCCCCCGCACTGTGACTGCGATGCAGAGCTTCGAGCATCTGCCGGATTTGTTCTGACGCACCCGCCGCGACACCGCCCTGTCGGCAGACGCTTCTGCGTTTTTCGTACTGCGGGGTAGGGATTCGCCAGTCTCGCGGCTCTCCTCACTCACATCCATCGGTCCATTCGAGGAGAGAGGAAACCATCCGCGATGCCTTTGCGCGCGCTCATCATTACCGTCCTTGCCGTCATCACGTCACCGGCATTTGCTGCGAGCCGGCCACCCACCTACCGAGCAACTGCAGTGAATGTTCGTGACGCGGCGCGGTCGCGGACGATCTCGGAGCTTGCGGCACTCGCGACGCCCGACGTCGTGCTGCCTGCCGCGTTGCAGCGCGGCGCCAGTCCGTTCCCGCAGGGTGTCGCGTGGGTCGGCGTCGTGCGTCCGCTCGTTCTGACCGCCGCTGCGACTGCGACACAACATCGCACCGTCGTGCAATCGTCCGGCGCCGAACGCGTCCGCCTGAAGCTCGCACGCGTGAGCCTCGCGCCGGGTGCAACGCTCGCGGTTTACGGCACGTCCGGACCCGCGGTCGTCTTCGGTGCCGAGTTGCTCGACGGCGGCGAGTTGTGGACTCCGAGCGTCGAAGGCGACACGATCGCCGTCCAGGTCGAAAGCGGCGCAGCGTCGTTCGAAGTCGCGGCGGCCGGCCACGTCTTCGCCGATCCCGCGGTCACCGGCACGGAGTGTTTCACCGACGTGATGTGCAGCGCGTTCAGCGATCGGGAGTCGCTTTCGAAGTCAATCGCGCAGATCACGTTCGCAACCTCGGAAGGCCTCGCCGCATGCACCGGAGGCCTCATCAACTCCGATGACCAGGCGCCGCTCTTTCTCACCGCCAACCACTGCGTTTCCACCACGAGCGAAGCGGCGTCGGTCGAGGCGAGCTGGGATGCAACGACAGCCTCGTGCGCGGGAACGCGGCGAAGCCCGACCCGCACGAATGGTGCGAAGTTGCTCGTGACATCGGCGGGAACGGACGTGACGTTGCTGCGCATGACGTCCACACCGGCGGGCCGCTGGCTGATGGGCTGGTCCACGCAGACGCTCGCCGCAGGAACGCGGCTGACGCGCATCTCGAATCCCGTCAATCCCGCCGGAGGCTTCTTCCCTCAGGTTTACTCGGTCACGACCGTCGACACGGCGTCGGCAACCTGCAGCGGCGCGTCGCGTCCGCACTTTCTCTATTCGCGCCGCCAGACCGGCGGCATTCGCGGCGGCTCATCCGGCGCGCCAGTGATCATCGATGGCGGCTACATCGTCGGACAACTTCTCGGAACGTGCGGAGCGGACGACGGATGCGCGAGCAACGGCACGATCGTCGACGGCGCGCTGTCGCAGTCGTATCCGCTCCTGCGCGCGTACATCGATGCAGACAGCACCCCGCCGCCTTGCACCGCGTGCGTCCCGAACAGCACCACCGCCTGTCTGCTCGGCAACCGTTTCAAAGTGACGGGGACGTGGTTCGACCCGTTCATCAACCTGCGCGGCGACGCGCACCCGATCCGCTTCACGGAAAACAGACCCGAGATCAGCCCCGAACATGGGCCGGTGCTCGAGACGGCATTCTTCTCGTTTTTCGACTTTTTTCCGAACACGGTCGAAACGATGGTGAAGATGACCAAAGGCGTCGGCATCAACAACAAATACTGGGTGTTCGTGACCGGCCTGTCGGGTGCCGAGTACACGCTGCGAGTGCAGGACACTCGCACTTGTCAGGTGTGGCAGAAAGTCGTTCCGGCATCCTCGACGACGCTCGTCCGCGACTTCGAGGCGTTCCCCTTTCCTTGAACGTTCGTTGTGACAAATGCGCCGCCCGGGTGAGCGGGCGGCGCCGCGCGGGTAGGGAAAACGAGCTGTGAGAGCTCTCCTACACATATGCCCATCGTCACCGCGCGCAGGATCTTCATTCCGCCCGAATCGAACCCGAAACTGAGCATCGACAAACCGATCGCGCGCGGACAGAGAGGCCGCGACGTGCGCGTCTGCCAGGAGTGGCTCTGTCTCAACGACCAGAACGTCGCCATCGACGGCGTCTTCGGTTACGCGACCGAGCAGGCCGTGCGCGATTTCCAGAGCCGCAACGGCACGTTGCGTGTCACCGGCGAAATCGACGTCGCGACATTCGCCGCCCTCGTGCAGCCGATGCCGAGGCGCTGCGGATGATCTCGATCGTCGACGAGAGCCCGACGTTCAGCAGCATGGTCGCGACGTACGCGTACCAGCATCTGCAGCAGCGGGCGCGCGAAGTCGGCGGCCAGAATCGCGGGCCGTGGGTGCGTCTCTACCTGCGCAACCATCAGCGTCCGCTCGATCCGAAACTGCCGCAGAGCGAGTTCGCATGGTGCGCAGGCTTCGCCAGCACTCTGCTCGAGCAGACCGAAGAAACCCTCGGCCGCCCCTCGCCGCTCGAATACGACTGGAACTGCACCGCCCTCGGCACGGTCGCACGCAGGAAGCGTCTGTTCGTGAGCGGCGCGGACGCGCACAAAGATCCGTCGCGCATCCCGGCGGGCAGCCTCTTTCTCATTCGGAAGAAACGGCGCGGCCACTATCACCACACCGGAGTGGTCGTGCAGGCCGATGAGCATCACGTCCGGACGATCGAGGGGAACACCAGCGGTCCGGACGACATCGTGCCGCGCGGCCATGAGGTCGCGATGCACACGCGCGACTACGGCACGCTCGATTTCATCGTGCTGAAAGAAAAGTGAGAAGGAGCTCGCATGGGTCTCGGTACCGAATCGACGACGTTCACGCTCGACAACATGGGGCGGTTCCTCTGCAACACGATCGATGAGGCAATCGCGAGTACGACCGTCGCTCCCGCGGGCACACCGCGCGGCTTCGACGTGATCATCATCGGCGGCGGCACGTTCGGTTCGGTGATGGCGCACAAGCTGTTCATGAACGACAAGTGGCGTTCGCTGCGCATCCTCGTGCTCGAAGAAGGGCCGTTCGTCTCGCCCGAACATCAGCAGAACCTCCCCTTCGGCGCGCTCGGAACGAACTGGCAGACGCCGTGGGTCGCCGACCCGAATGTCGATCCTGCGCTCAATTTCGCGGGGCTGCTTTTCACAGTCGGCGGACGTTCGATCGCGTGGGGCGGCTGGTCGCCCGAGCTGCTGCACGACAGCAAGCATGACGAGATGCCGAACTGGCCCGCCGCCGCGATCGCCGATCTGCAGTCACGTTACTTTCTCGAAGCGAGCGAGCAGCTCGGTGTTTCGTGGACGAACGACTTCATCTACGGGCCGCTGCACAAAGCGATTCGCGAACGTCTGTACGCCGGCCTGACGCGCGCGACGAACGCGACGCCGCCACCGCCGGTCAACTGCGTCGCGCCGTCCGACCTGCCGAATCACCCCGGCGTGCGTGTGTACCAGCGTGATCACGGCAACACGCTGCCGAGCGTCGCCGATCTGCAGTCGTGGCTCGATCTGCCCGCGTCGTCGACGATGACGCAGCAGGAAATGCTCGATCTGCTCAAGCTCGAAGCGCCGCTGGCCGTGCAGACGGTCACCGATCCGGGGCAGTTTCCGATCAACAAATTCAGCGCGGTGCCGCTGCTCATCAAGGCGGCGCGCGTCGCATCGAATGAAGCCGATGGCGGCGATGCAGTCGGCGACGCACGCAAGCGGGTGATGGTCGTGAACAACGTTCACGTGCAGGACGTGCTCACCGAGACGAAGGCCGACGGCTGGGTGCGCGTCACCGGTGTGCGCGTGGTCGACACGCGGACGAAGCAAACGCGCGAGGTGCCGCTCGCGAGCTCGCCCCGCGGCGAGAGCATCGTCGTCATCGCCCTCGGCACGATCGAGTCGACGCGCCTCGCGCACGCGACGTTCAAAGACTCTCTCTCCTGGCGCGCAGCGCAGCGCATGGGCCGCAATCTCATGGCGCACCTCCGCTCGAACGTGAACATTCGCGTTCCGCGACAGGCACTCGCGCCGTTTCCCAACGCAACGTTGAACGCGCTGCAGGTCTCAGCGGTACTCGTCAAAGGCTCCGCGACCATCGGCGGCGTGCAGCGCCACTTTCACCTGCAGATCACCGCCTCCGGTCTGTCGAAACTCGGCAGTGATTCTGAGGCGGAGTTGTTCCGGAAAATCCCCGACATTGACCAGTTGCAGCAGATGCGGCAGGCGAACGACACCCATGTCGTCATCACCATTCGCGGCATCGGAGAGATGGCGCCGCACAATCCCGACAGCAGCATCACCCCGTCGACACAAACCGACAGCTACGGCCGGCCGAAAGCGTTCGTGACGCTCGGCAGCGCGGGCAAACCGAAGGCCGATTCGAGCGCGGAGACGCGCGCCGACAACGAATTGTGGGATGCGATGGATCGCACGTCCGACGAGATCGCGCTGCTGTTCGCGAACGGCATGGAGTTCGAGATCATCGGCGCGCCGGGCGATGTGCCGAAGTCGCCCGCGGAGCGCATCATCAAAGTGCCCGCGAATGCGACCGCCGCCAACATGCGCACCCTCTTCCCCTATGCGAAGCGGCGCGATTTCCTCGGCACCACGCATCATGAAGCGGGCACGCTGCGGATGAGCGAGCAGCCGCAGGACGGCGTCACGAATGATTACGGACGCATTCACGACGTGTCGAACTGCTACGTCGCCGGACCGGCACTCTTCCCCACGATCGGCTCGCCGAATCCGATGCTCACCGGCGTCGCGTTGTGCCGCCGCACCGCGGACATGCTCACGTCTTCCGTGCTGAGGAAACCGGAGGCGCTGCCGCTCGAGACCGGCTTCACGGCACTGTTCGACGGCACGGGCAAAACGTTCAGCCAGTGGGTTCGCGTCAGCGCGCCGGTCTCCAATGGCTTTGCACTGATCGACGGCGAGATCGTCACGTACGGCCAGGGCGACATCGGTCTGTTCTATTACGCATTCGAGGCGTTCAGCGACTTCACGCTCCGCCTGCAGTACCGCATCACCGATCCGAGCGCGAATTCGGGCGTGTTCGTTCGCTTCCGCGATCCTCTGCTCGATCCCACTACGGCCATTCGCGCGCGCATGGATGCGGTGACGACCGAGAATCGCGCGAATCGCGCCTGGACCGCGGTCTACTCCGGTTATGAAGTGCAGATCGACGACCGCGCGAAAGGCGATCCGTCGAAAGACTTTGCCGGACAGCGGCCCGAGCCCGACGGCTTGCGGCGCAATCGCACCGGCGCGATTTACAAGGTCGCGGCGAAAGACCCCCTTCCGGGCGGCGGCTTCGACAGCGAGTCGCAGATCTACACGCCATTCGCCGATGCGATCGTGAATCAGTGGTACGAGATGGAGATCGACGTGCGCGGCCAGCGCTATGTCGTGCGGATGCGCAGAGCAGGCGATCCCGATTTTCAGCAGGTCACCGACTTCACCAACAACGACGCCGATCGCGGCGTCGCCCTCGACGCGAACGGCAATCCGGCCGGCTACATCGGTCTGCAATCGCACGCCGGTGCCGCGGTCGCGTTCCGGCACATCCGGGTGAAACGCTGATGCCGATCCTCCCCATGAACCGCCTCGGCGCGCGTGAAACGGCGCCCAACGTGATCGACTTCGGCGTCCTTCTGCCGCGCGTCGATCCTTCCCGCGGCACGCTCGCAATCAAAATCCTCCACGAGAACGATCAGTTTCTGAAGAACGCCGCGCCGGTCACTGTGCCGATGACGCACAGCATCGACCCGCAATACGGCGACTACTGGTCCGCATCCATCGACATCCGGACGCAGCCCGGCTCCGGCGCCTCGTGGGGCACGCCCGGACGCTACGTCTACCGCTATGTGTTCCGGATGAACAATGGCAGTGAGATCGACTGGATCATCGACCCGTGCGCGCGCGAGTTCGGCATCGGCAAGCTCTCGGCGATCACAGTCGGCTATCGCGATTACGTCTGGAGCGCGAACGAGGCGCAGTGGCGCACGCCGCACATCCACGATCTCGTGATCTATGAACTGATGATCCAGGAGTTCGGCGGCACGATCGACGGCACCATCGAGCGCCTCCCCTACCTCGCCGACCTCGGCGTGAATTGCCTGGAGATCATGCCGCTGTCGAACGTGGCCGAGTCGCTCGACTGGGGCTTCCTGCCGCTCGCACACTTTGGCGTCGACGAGCGCTTCGGCAATCGCGGCAGACTGC
>JALYOB010000030.1 GCA_030857085.1 Acidobacteriota bacterium
CCGCCGGGACCTCAAGGCGAAGGACTCACGCCGCAACAGCCGGCGAATCCGGGCGTTGCCGGTCCGGCCGGCGTGTCGAGCCCGCAGGGCCCGCGGGGCGCAGACGGGATCGAGGACGTGCGGCAGGTGGACGCGGCGGCAGTCGCAGCGGTGACGCCGGTAGCGCAACTGCAGATGGCACTGCGGCAGGCCTCTCTCCGCTTCGCCCTCGCCGGCGACGGGAGAGAGGATCGCGCGGAGCGGGGCGAAATTGCGAACATGCTCACGTATGTCATGACGCTCGCCGAAGCGCGCCGGAGCGAGCCGCAGTTCGACGCCGTCTGGATGGCCGCGAGCGCGCTCCTTTTTCTCATGACGCGCGGCATGGACTTTCAGGGACATCCGGAAAACTACGCGCCGCGGCTCGACTTCACCACCTATCAGGCGAACCTCGACCGCTTCGTGCAGAGCTTCAAGGATGTCCGGGAGGATTACCGGCAGTATTTTGCGGCGAACACCTCGCGCGAGCAGAAGCTCGCGTCGCTCCGTGCGCTGGCGGATCGCGCGAAGCAGAGCATCGAACAGATCGATCAGCAGCTCGCGACGGCGCTCGACACGGCGACTGAGCTGACACGCCTGGTCGAGGTGCGTCAGGAGCAGTGCCGGCAGCAGCTCAGCCGGTGGCGAGAAGCGCTGGCGCGGTTCGAGCGGCAGCTCGCGGAAAGGGCAGGTGAGCTCGGCTGCCCGCTCGACTCGCTCGACCTGATGGTCAAAGGCCTCGACGTCCTGACGAAGACGGGCAACACGCGCGTACAGAAAGCCGCCCTCGGCGCGCACGGCGTTCGCAGTCTCATCGACAGCGTCGTCCCGGCAGACCTGAAACCTGCAGCGATCCGCCTGTCGATCCGCCAGCTCGACGCTCTCAACGGCGGCGCCGGCCGCGCCGCCGCCGCGTTCATCCAGAACCGCGAGATGATGCTCGACGAGTCGGATCCGAACGCGTGGAAGCTGCTCGGTACGCAGCAGGAGCTCGACGAGATCGTGGCCCCTTACCTCGACCGGCTCGGCTCCGCGCGTGAACTGCAGACGGCGATGAAGGACTACGTCGCGCTCGTGCAGTCGCGTAATGAAGTGATTCTGCAGTTCAACGAGCAGATCGCCGGCATCGCCGCGGCGAAAGCGCGCCGGACGCAGGCGTCCGAGCAGATCGCGTCCGCCGAGCGGCTGAGCTCCGGCTCCAATCCGCTCCTGCCGGAACTGGCGACGTTCGCCAGCAATGTGTTTCAGGCGACCAAGCAGCTGTGCGTCGAGCAGCTGTACCTGACGTGGAAGGCGGCGGTATTCTATTCGCTCGACCGCAATCTGAACGTCTTCAACACCATTCGCGAGCTCGGCGCGAAGACGGACCTCGACTGGAGCGCGTTCGAGAACGGGCGCAATGCGGTGGTGAAACACCTCCAGAGCGCGGACGAGAAGTTCTCGCGCGACCGCCAGGAGTTCCCGGAAAACCGGCAGGCGCGCGGCATCGTGGTCACGTTCGATGATGCCGCCACGCTGCAGACGCTGCGCGAGACCAATCGCCTCGTCGTGCGCATCCCGCCGGCGCTGCCGGAGACGTCGATCGACGACAACCCGTTCGCCGGCCGTGCGGACGTCCGCATCCGCAGCGCGCTGGTGCGCATCGAGGGAGCGAAGACGCGCGACGGCGAGCTGGCGGTCTACCTCACCCACTCCGGAGGCGAAACGATCGTCGACATGGCCGGCCGCCCGCTCGACTTCGTGCACAGCGAGATCAAGACGCTGCTCCAGTACAACTATGAGACGGGCGTGGTGAGCGCCGGCGGCACCATCACTCTCCCCGGCTCCCGGTACGCCGCAGTCGGCCCGTTCGCCGAGTGGCGCATCGTGGTCGATCCCGCGCTGAACCGCAGCCTCGACCTGAGCGGCGTCACGGCCGTGGTGCTCGAGTTCCAGATCACCCACCGCACGTTCACCAATCGCGGGTTCTTTTATGCGGAAGGATCGAGCGGGGCCGAGGCGACGGCGTGAGTTGACGGACCTCGGGCGGGGCGCGGTGCACGTGACCACACGCGCTGCCGCCCCTCTCGCGCCGCCACGCCGTCCCGTCGCCCCTCGCCCCGCTTGCGGGGAGAGGGTGGCGCGAAGCGCCGGGTGAGGGGCGGTGCACACGCCCCTCCCACCGCCACGCACCCCGCCTGCGGTATCTTCCCCGCTCATGCTCAAACGGGTTCTCGGCTGGGGTGCGGCGGGCGGCGTATTGATCGCGCTGTTGCGCGCCATCGAGTACAAGCACTTCGTCCAGGAGTACCCGTCCGGCCTCTACGGCGTGCTCGTCGCCGCGATGTTCACCGCGATCGGCATCTACCTCGGCCTCAAGTGGACGCGGCCTCGCGCGGACGCAGCGACTGCGACGTTGCCCGCACCGCCGCCAGCGCCGGCGCCGTTCGTCACGAACGAAGCCAGTCTGCGCGAGCTCGGTCTCACCCAGCGTGAACACGAGATCCTGCTGCTGATTGCCGAAGGGTTGAGCAACCGGGAAATCGGCGAGCGGCTCTTCGTCTCCGAGAACACCGTCAAGACCCACTCCTCGCGCGTCTTTCAGAAGATGCAGGTCAACCGGCGTGTGCAGGCGGTGCAGCGTGCGCGCGAGCTCGGCCTCATTCCCTGAGAAAATCGCCGCATCACCCTTTCGTTGACCCGAAAATCACCCGAACGTATGTCGTCGCGGCCGCTCTGCATGCGTAGGTTGCGGGCAAAGGAGAAGCACCCATGAAACGGATCGTCCTCACCTTCGGCCTCATCTCCGGCGCCATCTCGGCGGCGATGATGTTCCTCACGCTGCCGCTCATCCACCGCGGCGTCATCGACCACGAGAACGGCCTCATCGTCGGCTACACCTCGATCTTTCTCGCCTTCCTTCTCGTCTTCTTCGGTATCCGCGCGTATCGCGATCAGCACGGCGGCACGATCTCGTTCGGCCGCGCCTGCGCGGTCGGCCTCCTCATCACTCTCATCTCGTCGTTGTGCTACGTCGCGGCGTGGGAGGTGCTCTATTACAACTTCCTCCCCGACTTTGTGGACAAGATGAGCGCGGCCACGATCAACTCGATGCGCGCGAAGGGGGCGACCGACGCGATGCTCGCGAAGAAACAGGTGGAGATGGTGGAGCTCAAGAAGATGCTCGACAACCCGCTCACGAACGGACTCATGACATTCATCGAGCCGTTCCCGGTGGGTGTCGTGATGACGCTCGTCTCCGCCGGCATTCTCCGCCGCCGCGCAACGCCGGTACCCGCGAGCTCTTCGACCGCAATGGTGTAAACAGCGCGGGGTGTCATCCTGAGCCGCGAAGACGGCGAAGGACCTTCTCACGAACATACGGGGAAGGTCCTTCGCTTCGCTCAGGACGACACGCCGTTTACTGCGGAATGGCTGTGTAAACGCGTTCCTGGCTGACCAGGTCGTGGTCGTGACGCACGACCAGAACGATGTTCGCGATGAGGACGAAGAGCGGGATGCCGAGCGTGAACTGTTCGAAGCGCGCCGCGCCGACGGTCCACCACAAGTACCAGATGCCGGTGTAGGCGAACGCATTCTCGGGACGCGCGGTGAGGAAGAACGCGAAAGGGCCGCCGAGGATGCTGAGGAAGATCGCGCGGACATAGCCGCGTGCGCCCCATGGCTTGCCGTGAAACCGGTGACACCATGGGCACTCGTACAGAACGCCGACGAACCTGTGCCACCGCGGAACGGAAATGCGCCGCGAGCAATGAAAGCAGGGCAGCGAGTTCTCCGCGTTGAACGCGACCGCGCGCGCCAGCGGATAGCTCATGCGCGCAGCGCCTCGAGCTCGCGCAGAAGACGGTCGCCTTTCACCGGATCGACCATGTGCACGTACGCGATCTTGCCGCGCAGCCACTGTTCGTAATTCGGAATGTTCTCGCGGTTCTGCGCGGCCAGCCCGCTCTTCGATGCGCCGTGCAGAATCGCGCGCAGACGGCGCACTTCCTCACGCGCGATCGAGAGCTTTTCATTCACCACGATGCCGGTGACGGTCTGCCGTCCGCCGCGCCGCTGCACGCGCCCTTTGCGCGGATTCACCGCGAAGCCTTCTTCCTCGACGATGTGCCGGACGCTGGCCATGAGACGTCCGACCGAATCGTCGTTCGTGGCGTCGCACGAGAACGTCAGATCGTCCGCGTAGCGCGTGTACGTCCAGCGGTATTTCGCGGCCATGCCCGCAAGACGGCGATCGAGATGACGCGCGATCTGATTCGAAATCGCGGGGCTCGTGCACGCCCCCTGCGGCAGCGCGCGCGTGCCGATCGCCACCCAGTACGTGCTGCCGTCGTAAACCACCGGCCGCCGCGGCGCCTCGGTGCACAACAGCGCGAGCAGCGTCGCCACCGCGGGCGAATAGCCGATGCTGCGAAACAGGCCGCGCACGCGGCGAAAGGTGATGGTCGGAAAAAAGTCGGAGAGATCGAGATTCACCACCCGATCGCGGCCGACGTGCGGCCTCGCGTTCGTGACCGTCGAGCGCTCGCGCACGAAGCCGTGCGCTTCCGGCTCGGTCGGCAGCTTCTCGAGAATCTCGCGCAGAATCCAATGCTGCGCGGCCGAGAGCTTCGCATGCGGCGCGGAGAGCACACGTGTGCCGCCGCTCCGTTTCGCGATCTCGAAGTTCACGTAATGCATCCGCTCCATCGCCTCGCTGTGGAACGAAAGCCAGCGCAATTCCGAGATCGTGATGCCGAGGACGCGGGCGAGATCGGCGGGAGTGGCGAGCAGCGGGAGCGCGAGCTTCTGCAGCAGCTCGACGTTCGCGCGTCGATCGGCCATGCCGGACGACACGCCTGCACCGACGAAGATGATGTCTTCGGCGCGGCGTCGCGCCACTTCCGCGCGTCTGCGCTCCTCGCGCTCGGCCGCTTCTTTTTTCTTCTGCGCCTTCTGCTCGGCCTTCTCTTTCTTCCGCTGTTCCGCATCCGCTCGCGCAACCTCGGTCGCATGCGAGCGCGCGAGCTGCGCCGCCTCGTGATGTTCGAGCCAGAGGTCGCCGACGCGATGAATCTCTTTCAACTGCTCTTCGGTGAGCAGGCCGCGCAGCATGAGTCCGCGGTCGATGATCGCGGTGCGCTCGTCGCTCTGCGGCGGAATCGTGTCGACGCGGCCGATCCATGCGGTCCTGAATGGATTGATCTTCAGCGCGCGCTTGCGCAGTTCTGCGGGAGAAAGGCCGAGGATCTCGCCTGCCTGATAGGCGTCGGGTTCTTCGCGAACGCGCGGCGAGAAAACAGGAGCAGGCGGCGCCGGCGTGAACGAAGGCCGCTGCGGTGCGGTTCGCGAAACCGGCGGCGCAAAGGATGGAGGAGCAACGGAACGCGGCGGCGCCGATGGCGGTGCGGCGACATGCACCGCCGCCTCAAAGCCGAGCATGTGTTTCACCCGTTGCCACAGCGACGCGGGATGCAGCGGCGCGCCGCAATTGCCGCAGACGAAACTCCTCTGCACGCTCGGAATGCGATTCCGCGCGAAGCACGAAGCACAGCGAACGACGCTACCCGGTTTCATGTCGGAGTACGGACGATCAACGACTGCGGAGCGCGACTTCTCTCCTGGACCACGGCCGATCACTCGGGCGCCGGGCTACCCACGCACGTCGGACCCTGCGGGTCGGCTTAGCAGACGTGCTGTGGGTAGCTGAAGGCGCCAAAAGAACATCGGTTGTGGGGAGGTAATGGCGGGTGAACTCCGCCGCGACGGAACATCGCGGCATTACGGGCTCGCTCTCCTCCGCAGTCGTTGATCCTCGGCACTCCTTTCTTGTTTCGCTCTCTCTTCTCCTTTCTAAAACTTCATCATCAGCGAGCGCGCGAACGACTCGTCCTTCAGCGTCTCCTGCGTCTGCATGCGCAGCGCGAGCAGATGACGGCACGGGCCGGAGCGCATCCGGTATTTGTGAAAGTGGCTGCAGGTGCACTTTGCCCGCACGAAGCGTCCATCGGGATCGAGGATCGCCTCGCACGAAGTCTTGTCTGCTTTCGCGACGTAGAGCGTGCGCGCGGCAGCAATCGACCCGGTGCGCAGAATCGTGACGCGATGCGATGCGTGCAACTCGCGCGCGGCGATGAGCTCGGGGCTGTCGCTGCCGACCACCTCGTCGGTGATTGCGAACGGCATTGCTTCGCGGTAGCGATAGACGTCGCGCGCAAAGTCGTACATCGCATGGCCGCGTTTCGCGAGCGCATAGAGCGCACTCGCCGCATCGCGCGATTCGAGCTGCGTCGCCGCTGCGATCTGCGCGAGCGTCGCACTGCGCGTCTGCTGCATCCATTGCGCGACGCTGTTGATCGCGGCCGGCGCGGCTTCATACGTGCCGCTGAGCAGATCGACGTTCGTGCCCGACGTCCAGTCGTTCGCGGTCCAGCCGGAGAGCGCGAGCGTGAACTGCATGTTGCCCATGGAGACGCACCAGATGCTCGGCAGACCGGAGCCGAGGAGGGCCACGTCGATGCGATCGGCAAGCGGCAGCAGACGCGCGAGCGTGAGCAGACGGCGACGGCCCCACACGTTGATTTCGGCGGGACGATCGCCCTGATACTTTGTGCCGCGGCAGGCAATCGTGACACCCCACGGCTCGAGCACGACGCGATGTTCGGCGCCGGGCGTGAGCACGAATCGGAGGCTGCGCGGGCCGCTCTTTTCGCGATGCCGTTTGAGATACGCGAGGATCGAGTACATCGCCTCGACGGGAACGGTGACGCGGTAATACGGCAGTGTGGTCGCGGCCTGCAATTGACCGAAGCCGCGCAGCCACGAGGGCGGCAGGTCGATCTTCTCTTCGCGATATCCGGCAGTGCCTTCGACGTTCACTTCGAAGCCGCGCGGATCGACGGCGAAGCGCGTTGCGCGATAGCTGCGCAGCGTCTGGAACTGCTCGAAGAGCGCGAGCGAGTAGTCGACGTTGGTCGTCCCGAGGGCCGCACGCTCCGCGCCGCGGAACGAGTTCCGGTCAATGGTCAGACAGCCGTAGCTCGACTCGTCTTTGGCGAAGCACTCGAACAGCAGCACGTCCGGCGCGACCGTGACGATCGGATCGCACGGCACGAGGTGGCGGAACATTTCGGGATCGTTGGTCGCGAGCTCGTTCGCCCAGCGCCGGCGCGCGGTCCAGTAGATGCGGTGCATCTGCGCGAAGTCGCGCTCGAGATTCGGCGGCATCGGCTTGTGGCCGATGCGCGCGAGCTCGTTCGCCTTCGCCTGTTGATACACGGCCTCGACTCTCGCCTTCTCCCGCTCTTCTTCCTGCTTTTTCCATTCGAGGTACGCCGCTTTGTCGCCGCGCTTGAAACGAAGATCGCCGACGACGACTTCGTGCAGCGCGCTCACCGCTTCGCGAAAGCGAATCGGGTCGAGCAGCTCAGCCTCGAAGAAAACCTCAGGGCGGCGGAGGTTCGGCGCGAACTGCACCGCGGCGCTGCTGCCGCTTCCTTCCACGCCGCTGCGGCCGCGGTATGCGACGTCGAGCTTCATGCCGCCTCCTCCGGAAAGAGCACGAGCTCGGGAATGGCGCTGGCGATGGCCTGACGGAGCGCAGGCGTGCGATACGCCGCCTGTGCGAGCGCGCCTAACGCCGCGCGCCGCTCGGGAGGACGCACGCTGCGCAGCGAGATTGCGAGCAGCGGCAGAAGATCGTTCGCTTCGTTCGTTGTCGCGGCAATGCGCGAGGCGATCTGCGCGATGACCTGCTTTTTCACCCGTCCGCCGCGATGAATCGCGAGAAGCGTCGTCGCCCACACGTGACGAATCGAACTGCGCTCGAGCTTTTCTTCGACCGCTTCGAGATGCGCGATGAGCGCGCCGCGCATGTCGTCATACGGCGACTCCGCAAGCGACTGCCAGATGCGCTCGTCGGTACTGAAGCGGGTGTCATTCAGTGCGAACGCGAGCGCGGCGGCGCGAACGTCTTCGAATCGGGAGTCGAGCATCTCGCGCACGTGCGTGACCTCGAAGAACGGCGATTGCGCGAAGCCGAGAAGCCATTTCGCGGCGCGCTCGCGCACGAGCGGCACCTGCGCGTTCGTGAGTCGCATCACGAGCTGCAGTTCGGAGGCATTGCGCACCGGACGCGTTTCGAGCCAGCCGAATGCGAGTTCGGCCACCGGCGCCGCGCGGTCGATGGCGAGCATGGTGAGCTGCTCGCTCGTGAGCCGCTCCGGCGCGACATGCTTCGCCATCAGCTCGGCGATGCGTGCAACGACTTCGAGGTTCTCGATGCGCAGCAAGTCGAGCCACTGCTCGACCGGCATGGTCTGCAATCCTTCGGCATTGCCGAGCAGTTCGACGCCGAGGAGCTGCAGTTCGTCGTGAGGGCTGCGGAGGAAAGTGACGATGCGTGCGAGCGGCAGCCGCTTCAGTTCCTCGGCAAAGTGCTCGCGCAGCCATTGCAGCGTCCAGGTGCGCACGGTGCGGCTGCGGCTCGCCTCGAGCATCTCCATCAGCGCATCGAAGTCTTTCCAGACCTCGGCCTGAAATGGTGCGGGCTGCAATTGCGAGAGCATCGCGCCGGGCGCGACGACGATGCCGCCCGGCCTGCGCTGAAGAACCGGCGAGGCCCAGTAGAGCGCGTGCATCAGACCCCAGGAGTCGAGCAGTTCGGCCGACGATTCCAGATCGGCATCGGCGTAGTGCGGCAACGTCGCGCGCATCGCACGTGCGTAGCGTTGCGGATCGCGATAGCCGTGGTAACGGAAATAGCGCCACGCGCGGCGCGCGAGATATTTGCGGGTGGCGCGGCTGAAGCGGCTCTCGCGCTGCGCCGCCCATTGATCGGCGGGAAGCGAAGGATCGGCACGCAGCGCTTTGCTGGTGACGATTTCGCGCGACTGCCAGTCGTAACGCGTGATCTGTTTCAGGTGACGCCGCATGAGGCGGTCGAACGCCACCATGAACCGCCCCATCGCCTCGTCATCCCCTGCCGCTTCGGCCAGTTTGAAGAGGTGCTTGACGAGCGCGCGGTGATGCGCGCGATCGCAGCCGTCGTCGATGTAGCGCAGCAGCGCCGCGCGCGCAAACGGGCGCGTGGCGCGATACCACGTCTGCGCAAACGCACCCAGTTTCTTCTCCGCCGTCGAGCGGAAAAGCTCATCGAGGAAACGCTCGTCTCCCGCGTCGAAATACTCGTCGAGCAGCAAGCTCGAACCGGCTGAATTGTCGGGCATGGGCGAACCGGCGCGCATTGTAGCGGAGGGCGGTGGAGGGGGAAAAGTGGGGTTATACAGCCCCTCACCCGGCGCTTCGCGCCACCCTCCCCGCAAGCGGGGCGAGGGGGAAAAGCTACAAGTTCAGGCGTGTTCGCTCCCCAAGCGGCGCGAAAGGAAAATGCACCGATGCTTCGCGCAGACCGGCCGCAGGTAGCCCTTCGCCCCGCTTGCGGGGAGAAGGTGCCCGAAGGGCGGATGAGGGGCGGCTCAGCTTCGCGTCGCGCGCTCGATGTCGCCCACGATCCGGAGGTGATGCCGCGTGTGCACGGCGATGAATCGGAGCGCCTGTGCGGCGGAAAGGCCGCCAAAGTACGGATGCGGGACAACAGGCTCGCGCGAAGCCGAGAGCGGAGTCGTGCAGGCCGGCACCACTGACCGCATCGCCGAACACGCGTTTCGGCGATTTGCCGCGGCCGCGCGGAATCCATCCGAATTGCAGAATGAGCCGCCCCAGCACGCTGATGCGCCGTCCGACCGGGGCACCTTCGCGAATCGCCTCCAGAACGGTGGTGGCCACCTTCACACAATGATCGAGATGGTGGGTCGTCGACCATGCAGACACCCGCGGCGCGACGCGCGCGCGAACTGCATCCGATTCGGCGGCCAGCGTTCGCATGGTGGTGATCTGCGCGCGTACGTCCGCGAGGCTTGCTGTCCAACTGCGCATGGCTGCACCTTATCGCACCGCAGCCACAGGAACATCATCGATGCAGGGCCGCCCGGAAGCGGCCCTGCATTGTGTCTGCGTCTTATCGGGAGTTGATCGTCCAGTCGACGCCCGGTGATCCGAGGGTCGGGCCGGAGACGACGGTGCGCACGTTCATCTCCCACAGGACCACGGCCCCGCTGTTCACATTGCGCCAGAGGATGTCCGCCTTGTTGTCGCCGGTGAAATCGCCGGTGCGGACGATCTTCCAGTCGCTCGTCGCGAGTGACGGCGACGCGGCGCCATTGAGCAGCGTGCGGTCTTTCATCTCGTAGATCGCCACCTGCGAGGTCGACTCATTACGCAGCACCCAGTCGAAGTAGCCGTCGCGATTGAAGTCAGCCACGCCGGCGAGCTGCCAGTCGAGCGAGGCGGTGAAGGAGATCGACGCACGGCTGGTGACCGTCGCGCCGTCGAGGTTCCACATTGCAAACTCGCCGTTCGTCACGTTGCGCCAGAGGAGGTCGGCCTTTCCATCGAAGTTGAAGTCTCCGACGAACTGCAGACGCCAATCGAGCGGCACGCCCCAATCGATCATCGTGCCGACCCAGGAGCCGTTCACGAGCTGCCACTGCGCCACGTCGCCCCAGGCCTGGTGGTACAGGATGACTTCCGCGCGACCGTCGCCGTCGGTGTCGCCCGCACCCACCATTTTCCAGTTCGAATCGGTCAGTGTGGGCATCGTCTGCGTGCTCGCGATGGTGTGGTTGTTCATCTGCCAGAGCGTCACCGCACCCGACGAGGGATTGCGCACGACGACGTCGCTGTGGCCGTCGCGTGTGAAGCGGCCCGTGAGTTCGACCACCACACTCGGATCGACCGCGATCTGCGTTCCCTGCACAATGGCATTGCCGGCGACGTTCCAGAGCGCCACGCCGCCCGTTGCGTTGTTGCGCAGCACGATGTCGTGATTGCCGTCCTTGTTGAACTCCCACGACGGACGGAGGTGCGCGATCGAGCCCCACACGTCGGGATCTTCCTCACCCATGCTCCAGTGCGCGAAGCCGCCGACGGTGCCGTGGTTCTGCATGACGTACTGCATCTTCGCCGCATGGCCCTGACCGTCAATGAACCAGACGGTGTGCTGCACGCCGCCGGAGGTATAGGTGAAGGTCAGCTCGCCACTGTTGGCGTCGCGCGTGACGACTGTGCCGGGATTGGCGGCGAGGATGTTCTGTACGTCCTGGTACGTAATGGAATCGGGATACGAAGTCCCCGAGGCGTAATCGTGCGCATACCAGTGCAGGCCGACCTGGATCTTCTGGTGCGGAATGGTCGACTTCGCATACGTCAGCACGTTGTTGAGCCAGGCGAAAGTGGTGTTCGGCTGCGGTGTGGAGTGATCGCCGTACGTCATGATCTTCACGTAGTCGGCGTGCGTGCCGATGTGTGCGTAGTCCTGCATTGCGGCCGGCGCGTAGCTCGTGGCGTCCTTGGTCTTGCCATAGACGCAGACGGAGAGTTTCTTCCCCTGTGCGTGGAGCTTTGTGGCGAGCAGTTGAATGAAGGCGTTGAAGTCGGCGCGTGCGGAGAGCGGCAGGCCCTCATAGTCGATGTCCGCGCCTGCGTAACCCTTCGAGACGACGAGGTTGGTGATGTCTGTGGTGTAGGCGTCGCGATAGGAAGGATGGATGACGTAATTGACGACGACGCTGCCGTTCCAGCCGCCCACATAGTTCTGAAACGTCGGCAGCACCTCGGTTCCAGCCATGGCGGCGGTCCACGCGGGCGTCTCCGCGTTCCAGTTCAACTTGATGGCGCCGTTCGTCTCCATCGTGTAATAAACGGGATTCGATTCGGTCATGATCCCGGCGTGCTGTGTGGTGCGCGTCTGCGCGGCCGAGAGCCAGGGCGGGAGCCATACGCTGATGCGATACGCCGCCTGTGCGGCGCTGGTGGTGAGCGTGAGAAGGATTGCAGCAAAGACAGCGCGATTGCGCATGTGGATCTCCTGATTTGCGTTTTTGTGGCAAAAAGGTTATTTGCCATTTTGCTGCCAGAAATTCACCGTCACGTTCGCCACAGCGGGCCGCTTGTTGTACAAGCGCGCCAGCATGGAAGAAGCACCGTCCGTCTGGTCGCCTCTGCGCTCGCGCATCTTCTTCGCGGTCTGGACCGCGTCGATCGCCTCGAACATCGGCACCTGGATTCAGAGCATTGGTGAGAAGTGGCAGATGGCGCATCTCTCGTCGTCGCCGCTGCTCATCGCCCTCATCGAAACCGGCACCACCCTGCCCGTGCTTTTTCTCGGTCTCGCGGCCGGTGCGTTCGCCGACATCCTCGACCGCCGCCGGCTGCTGATCGCGACGCAGCTGTTCATGCTCGTGGTTGCGAGCGCGCTCGCGATCCTGACGTTCGCCAACCTCATCACGCCTGCATTGCTGCTCGGCATGTCGCTGCTGATCGGAATCGGTTCCGCGCTCAGCATGCCTGCGTTTCAGGCGATCATTCCGGAGCTGCTGCCGCGGCGCGAGCTGACCGCCGGCGTTGCGCTCAACAGTGCCGGCTTTAATCTGAGCCGCGCGATCGGCCCGGCGATCGGCGGCGCCGTAGTCGGCTGGTTCGGTGCGGGGTGGGCGTTCGCGCTCAATGCGGGATCGTTCCTCGCGGTCGTCGCCGTGCTGCTGCGCTGGAAGCGCGAAGAGCTGCACTCCGGCGATCTCCCCACCGAACGCTTCCTCGGCGCGCTCCGCGTTGGTTTCCGGTACGCGCGGCACAGCAAACCGTTCACTGTCATCCTGCTGCGCACTGTGGGCTACGTGTGGTTCAGCGGCGTGATCTTCTCGCTGCTGCCTGCGCTCGCGCTTCAGGATCTGCGACTCAGCTCCGAACGCTTCGGTCTCCTCATGGGCTGCGTCGGCGCGGGCGCGGTCGCGGCGATGTTCCTGATGCCGCGCTTTCGCGACCGCTTCACCGCCAATGAACTGCTCGCGTTCTTCACGCTCGTCGCGGTGGCGGCGCAGGCGGTCATCGCGTTCATCCCGCACGCCGGTGTCGTGGCGGTCTGTCTGTTCCTCGCCGGCACGACCTGGATGGCGGTGCTGACGGCGTTGAATACGGCCATTCAGTTGTCGGTGCCGGCGTGGGTGAAGGCGCGCGCATTCGGCGCGTATCAGATGGTGTGGGGCGGCGCGATGGCGATCGGCGCCGCATTCTGGGGCGTCATTGCGCAGCACTTCAGCATCCGCGTCGCGTTCGCCGCCTCGGCCGCGGGGATGCTCGTGACGCTCGCTCTTATTGGCCGCATGCGTCTGACGGCCTTCGACGAGGAGCTCGATCTCAGTCCGCATTCCGACGGTGCGCATCCGCCGTCGCCGCTGCCGATGGACGCCGGTCCGATTCTCGTCGTCAGCAACTATGAGATCCCGAGGGAGAATCGCGACGCGTTTCTCGAGGCGATGCGCGAGGTGCGCGCGCTGCGCATGCGCGACGGCGCGCTCCGCTGGTCGCTGTACGAAGATTCAGAGCCGGCGGAAAACGGCCACCTGCGTTTCATTGAGAGTTTCCTCAGCGAAAGCATGGGCGAGCATCTCCGCCAGCACCACCGCGCCACCGCCGCCGATCGGGCCGTCCTCGCCCGCGCCTACCGCCTCGACCCCGCCGCCCGCCCGCGCACACGGCATCTGATTGCAGTGGGTGATCAGAATGAGGGGTTGTTGCAGAGGATGTTCGCGTAAGGGATGCGGGATCAATGGACGTGAGAAGAAGCCGCTGCCTTGCGGCTCGTCAGCGCTGCAGTACGAGAATCACATGCGAGGTTTGATGACGATGCGCGCCCGCTCCTTTGCCATCATCTCTTCCTCCGCACTACTCAGTTCGCGGCTGAATTGTGCGTGAGAGTAGTTGACCACCCGTTGCGTCTGTACGGGGGCATGTTCGACGTCAGGACCACCATTGGATGAGCAATGGCGAACGTCGCCGGCGGTGAACTCGACCAGTCCCGCTTCGTCGGGATTCCAGGCTGGCGGATCGGCATACCCGCGACGAGACTGCTCCGGCGTACTGAACGCCGCGATGTCGCACGAATAATGACCGCGCCGGTCGCGGAAGAACGAAGGCTTGATGCTGCCGTCTTTCTTGTATACGGAATCGGGTTTGATGGCGCGCCACAGGAGGGCGCGATCCGGTATGTGATCGATACGGCGCCATCGCGCGGCGAAGCGACCTCTAAGCCAGGACCCAACGAAGGTCCGCGACCAGAGTATCCGCGTCGAGATCGCTTTTTTCTTCACGAAGATCGCCCTGTGAACGTAGCGTGCGGATTTCCAATACGTTCGGCGATTCTCCCCCATAGATGGTCAACATGAGCCGGCGTGATGCCGTCCTGAATTCCAGGTCGAGCGAGCCATCCGGCGCCGGGCCGGGGATTATATCGGTGAGCTTCGCAGCATTGCCGAGGCCCGGGAGCGCGTCGACGAGAAGACGCGCGACGTTCAATGCCACAGGCGAGATCGCATCGCCGTCATACCCGTCCCATCCCTGCACGAATGTAGCGTATCGCTCCAGTTCCTCGCGCGCCGTCGCACGCAGGCTTGCTTCCCGCGCACGCTCGAGCGACAGCTTCTGACGCGCGGCGTTGGTACGCTGCTGGCGGCGTTCATACCGAATGGCGTAAGGCGAAGGCGTCACGGTACGCAGGAGCTCTGCATTCGGACGGTGCCGCTCTTTGTCGATGAAAGACACGATGGCCGCAGGGTCGATCGGTGGCCGATCATAAACGGGTAACGGCATGTACTGTCCCTTTCATCACTTCGTTTCGCGTGCGGTCGGTGATGAGCGATTCGAACACCTCATTCGCGTCGTCATGGAGTTGCTCGAGTTTCGCAAGCACATCCTCGCCGCGGGCTATCGTTTCATGAAACACGCCGTGAATGTCGATCACGTATGAGT
>JALYOB010000712.1 GCA_030857085.1 Acidobacteriota bacterium
CGCGAGAGCAGCGTGGGATTCAGGCGCTCGAAGGCGGAGTCGCGGCCGGTGAAGCCGAGCAGCAGGCCGACCACGATCGAGTAGCAGGCGAGCAGCGTGAAGGCGATGCGCAGAGGGCGTGTGGAGACATTGGCGTCGCGGAGAAAACGCAGCCCCTCCTCGATCGCGATCGGAGTCGCGAGCAGCATCAGCATCGCGAAATCGAGCGAGTAGCGGGCGGTCACCCAGCGGCAGGTCGAGAGGGAGAGCAACACCAGCCATCCGGATGACAGGAGAAGCAGCGCGACGCGCGTGTGCGTTTCGCGATTGTGGCGTGCGAGGACGAGCAGTGCGGCGAACGCGGTTGCGAACATCGTCAGTGGCGTGATCGCGAAGATCCCCGTCACCTGCTCGGGAAGTGCGGGAAAGGACACCGCGCGATCGACGTCGTTGAAACGCATTTCCACGAATGGGAAACGGCTCACGAATTTCGGCGGGAGAAACACGTAATGCATGAGCGTGTTGAAAAAGCGGGAGAGGTCGGAGGGCGTGCAGAGCCGGCAGGGCGTTTCGTGGCGCATCGAGATCACCGTCAACTGATAGCTGAGGCCCGTCTCGAACGGTGAGCCGAAGCGGGCGTAGTTGTAGGCGGCGTAGGCGCTGCCGATGACGACGACCGGGAGCGCCACCGCGATCGCGAGTTTGCGCGTGCCGTACTTCCAGAGCGCGAATGCGGCTACGGCGAGCAGCACGATCATATTCGGGCGGGTGGCGATCGTGAGGCCGAGGAAGAGACCCATCCATGTGGCGGAGCGGGTGGAGGGGGATTCGAGGAAGCGGAGGAGCGTGTACGCCCACGTCGTTGCCATCGCCATCCCGCAGGATGCCGCGACGTCGTAGACGCGCGTGTCGAGGAGAAAGTAGGGAACGATGTTGCCGACGCCGGCGAGCAGAATCCAGAGAGGGAGACTCGCGCGGCCGCGCATCACGCGGCGCAGGAATGCGACGCATGCTAGGAATGCCCAGCTGGTGAAAAAGAGCGTCGCGAGCGGATCGGTGGCATAGCCGCGCGCGGCCACGCGAAAGGGCAGTGTGAAGAGCAGCACCGGCACGGGCGAAAAGTAGAGGTAATAGCGGCCGCGATAGAGGCTCGCGTCCCAGACGTACGGAATGTCGCCGCGCTGGTCGATGCGATACGGATTGGGCAGGCGCAGCAGTTCCGGTTCGGGGTCGTGCGCCATCGAAAGCTGGCCGCGCAGGAAGCCTTCAGTGAGACTCGCGTAGAGGCCGGAGTACCAGGGCGCGCGGCGGAACTCGAGCTCGCCCGCAGTCGCGAAAAACACGTACGCGAACAGAACGAAGATGACGGACGCGGCGGTCGCAATCGACAGAGGGCGGAACAAGCCACCCGACCGGATGCGTTCGTTCATGAGCGGCGCTTAGAATACCCGCACCGCCACCATGATCATGTCCGATCCGCTGAACATTCTCACGCAGGCGCAAGCCCTCTCCGTTCCCTGGCTCGACTCCCCTTTTTTCCCGACGTTGCTCGAACAGGCCGAGCTCGACGAGCCGATGAAAGCGATCGTGCAGCAGTTCGCCACGAACGGCTACGCGATCTTCGATCCGCAGATCCCGGAGGCGTGGATGGACGGCGCGGTGGCCGAGGTGAAGGACCGCTTTTACATGAACAGCGGACCGTATTACTCGGATGAGCGGCGCCTGCAGGACGGCTGGCTCTTCGGCGATCACGTGCGCAAAATCGCGACTGCGCCGCGCGTGCTGGAAGTGCTCGAGGTTCTGTATCGCAAGAAGCCGTTCCCGTTTCAGACGCTGAACTTCCGCATCGGCTCGGAGCAGAAGACGCACAGCGACAAGGCGTACTTTGATTCGATTCCGCACGGCTACATGTGCGGCGTGTGGGTGGCGCTCGAGGACGTGGATGAGTCGAACGGGCCGCTGCACTATTACCCCGGCAGCCACAAGCTCCCCACCTTCAATCTCTACGATCTCGGCCTGATGCCGAGCAACACGGCCAATCCGGTGGAGAACGTGCCCCGCTACGAGCAGTTCGTCGAGGCGCTGATGCCGATCAGCGGACTGCCGCGCCAGGAGCTGCGCATCGAGCGCGGCCAGGCGCTGATCTGGGCCGCCAATCTCTATCACGGCGGCTGCCCGATTCTCGATCCCAAGCGCACCCGCGCCACGCAGGTCACGCACTATTACTTCGAAGGCTGCATGTACTACACGCCCGTCGGCTCGGACCCAGGTCTCGGCCGCCTCACCGCGCGCAAGGTGTACGACGCGACGAACGGTGTGGAAGTGCCGCAGTATTACGCCGGCAAGTTGATCGCGAATCCCGGCGAATGGCCCCCCCGCCTCGTCGACGAGTTGCAGGATCGGGCGCCGGTGAGTGCACCGGAACCTGTGCAACAGAAACTCGGCCTGCTCCAGCGCGCGTTCGCGGCGTTGCGGGCGTAGCGGGGGACGACGAGGGGCCTCCGGCGGCCGGGGCCGCGGGCCCCGGACCCCGCTTGCAGGCAAAGCCTCCGCGACACACTCTGTCG
>JALYOB010000713.1 GCA_030857085.1 Acidobacteriota bacterium
GCGCTGGTTGCCCAAGGCTGTCCGCGCGTTTGCTCCACGAGGCGCGGCCATCGAGTACAGCGCGCGTACAGGCTTGGCCAACCAGCGCTGCCGCCCGTGGCGGCCCGCCGGAGGCGCCCCCGTCGTCTCCCCGTCGTCTTTACGCGCGACGCGAGATGTTCGACGCGGCCACGGCGCAGACGAACGCGCCGATGCCGAGGGTGGTGCGGACGGCGTGGGCGCGGCTCCAGTTCTTCACGAGCGACTGCGAGCGGTCGCTCGGATAGTCGCTGGCCGGTTGCGCCTCGAGCTCCTTGTTGATCGGTACAGTGACCATGATCGTTGCGGCGAGCACGCCCGCGAGACCGAGTGCGGAGGCCGAATCGAGGATGCGTCGCGCGGCGCCGTCATTGCGCGGCGCGGCAACCGCGAGCGTCACCGACGTGCCGAGAGCCACGGGACCGATCGCGTCGAACCAGTTGGCGAGCTTCGCGGCGGGGCCGTCATCGCGCGGCAGCTCTTCCTTCCATCCCGGCACCAGCGCGGCATCACCGAAGCCGAGCGAACCTGCGAGCAGGCCTGCGGACGTGAGGTTGATGAAGCGAAGAGCGGTTTCAATCGCGCGGTTCACAAAAGCAAGTATACGAAAAGGGGCGGCCCGGCGCCGCCCCTTGCGAAGACGTTTCGATGACCTTTACTTCTGCAGCTTCTTTTCGAGATCGCGCAGGCGCGATTCGAGCTCACGGATGCGCGACTGCAGCTCGCTGCAATTCGGTCCGAGGCGCTCAAAGTGCGCGCGCCACTCGGGGGAGTTGAGGCGGTCGTCGAGGTCGCGCGGGAGCATGAAGCGGACGGCGCCCTCGCGCTCCACCACAGTGGCGACGAGCGTCTGACGATTGCGGCCGCGCAGCACTTCGAGGCGGACCGTTTCGCCTTCTTTCTTGTCGCGCAACGCGCGGCGCAGATCGCCGGAGGAGCCGATGTCCTTGCCGTCGACGGTGAGCACGATGTCGCCGACGCGCAGGCCTGCTTTGTCGGCGGGGCTGCCGTCTTCGATCTCGCCGACGAGAACGCCCGCGCCCTTCGCGGCACCGTAGTACTCGCGCAGTTCGGGAGTGATGTCGATGAGGCTCACGCCGAGGTAGGCGCGCTTGCCGCCGGCGAGGACGTCGTTGAGATCGACGACGTCGCTCGTATCGGAGATCACCTGGCCGTCGCGCACGATGACCGTGCGGCGGTTCGGCGGAGCGGCGAACAGAGATGCGGTGACGAGGAAGGTGAGTGCGAGAGTGATGGTGCGGATTTTCATTGAGTTCCTCCGGGACTAATCGAATGTGCGGAGCGACGCGGGTTGCGCGGCGGAGTCGAGATCCATGATCACGCGCGTTCCCTTGTCGTCTTCGAGGACGACCACCGGCTCGGCTTCGCTGGCGCTTTTCTTCACTGCCGCGAGCTCCGCCTGGAGTTGTTGATGTTCGGCACGAATGGCGGCGACCTGTTGCCGTTCGGCGCGGACGGTGATTGCCGTATGCGTAATGATCGCGAGGCAGGCGGCCATTGCGAGTGCGGCGGTCATCCTCCACGCGAACGGTCTGGGCCGTTCATCGCGACGGACGCGGCGCATCACGTCAGACGTGAATGCCGGCGATGCGGTCGCTCGCGGCAGGCGTTGCATCCAGCCGCGGAGCTCTGTGTCGTTCATGATTCTCTCCTCCGATCCACCAGGGCGCGAGGTGCTTGCGGAGCATGTCCCGCGCGCGAGAAATCCGCGACTTCACGGTGCCGCAACAGATGTCGAGCGCCTTTGCGATCTCGTCGTACGACCATTCCTCGATTTCGAAGAGCACCAGCGGCGCGCGGTACTTGAGGGGCAGACGCTCGAGTGCCGCGCTGACCTGCCGCTGGATTTCGTCGGTGAGGATGTTCGTGTCGGGAGCCGGGACGCTCTGTTTCGAGCTGGCGTGAAGCCGCGGAAGGAGCAGGTTCCATCGTTTCTCGCGCCGCACTTCGCTCACCACGAGGTTGGTCGCGATGCGGAAGAGGTACGGCCCGAGGCGTTCCTGCTCTTTGTATTGGGAAGCGTTGCGATACAGACGGACGAACGCATCCTGCGCAATCTCCTCCGCGCGATCGCGCGAGCGGATGAGGTGCGTGAGGTAGTTGACGAGCGGGTTCTTATACCGATCGACGATCTCGGCGAAGGCGTCGTCGTCACCCCCGCGAACCCGTTGCATCAGCGCGTCGTCTGTCTGCATTCACTGGAAGAACGATGGAGGGGGGAAAAGGTTCCGGCCGCGCGGGGCGCGGTTGTCCGTTGTCCGTTGGGGGAGCGTTGTCGGTTATCGGTTGTCGGTTGTCGGTTATCGGTCGTTCCGGCGAACGACAGCCGCGAAGCGGCGTGCGACAACGGGTGTGCGGCGGTGGAAGACTGACAACGGACAACAGCTCAGTCGTGCCGGTTCTCGGTTGTTCAGGCGAACGACAGCCGCGGAGCGGCGTGCGACAACGGGTGTGCGGGCGGCGGAAAACCGACAACGGACAACAGCTCAGTCGTGCCGGTTCTCGGT
>JALYOB010000714.1 GCA_030857085.1 Acidobacteriota bacterium
GTCTGACTTTACGTGCGGCTGGCCCGTGCGCTGCGTCCAGGCGACACAGCCCTGGCAACTCGCCACACGCTACTCGCCACGTTCACTCCAACACAGCCGCGAAGTTCCCAATCACCGCCGGGCGGACGTTCCACACTTCGCGCGCGTATTCGCGGATCGTGCGGTCGGCGGAGAACTTGCCCATGCGGGCGACGTTCAGCAGCGACATCCGATTCCAGCGGGTGCGGTCGCGGTAGGCGGTGTCGACGGCCTCCTGCGCCTGCACGTATGCGGGGAGATCGGCGAGGTGCACGTACTCGTCGCGCATCGAGAGCAGCTTCGCCACGATCGGACGGAAGATGTCCTTGTCGCCGCGCGAGAAATGACCGGCCGCGATCGAGTCGACGGCGCGGCGCATCCAGCGATGCTCGTGCATCAGGCGTTGCGGATCGTAGTGTGCGAGCTCCGTGGCCACCTCGTCGGCAGTGAGGCCGAAGAGAAAGAAATTCTCCTCCCCTACTTCCTCCCGGATCTCGATGTTCGCGCCGTCGAGCGTGCCGATCGTCAGCGCGCCGTTGAGGGCGAGCTTCATGTTGCCCGTGCCTGACGCTTCCTTGCCGGCGGTGGAGATCTGCTCCGAGAGTTCCGCCGCCGGCATGATCGCCTCGGCGAGCGTGACGCGGTAATCGGGGAGAAAGATCACGCGCAGGTGGTCGCGCGAGCGGGGGTCGGAGTTCACCACCTCCGCCACCGAATGAATCAGCTTGATGATCAGCTTCGCCATCCAGTAGCCCGGCGCCGCTTTTCCGGCGAAAAACACGGTGCGCGGCTGCTGCGGAATCACACCGTCTTCGACGATGCACCAGTAGCGATGAATCACATGCAGCGCATTGAGGAGCTGCCGCTTGTACTCGTGAATGCGTTTCACCTGCACGTCGAACATCGACATCGGATCGACGGTGACGCCGGTGAGGTCTTTCGTGAGACGCGCGAGCGCGACTTTGTTGCGGCGCTTGACCGCGTCGAGCCGTTCGAGCAGCGAGGCATCATCGGCGAAGAGTTCGAGCTCGCGCAGACGATCGAGATCCGTGACCCAGCCATCGCCGATGGTCCTGGTGATCAGCGATGCGAGCGGACGATTCGAGTGCAGCAGCCAGCGCCGCGGCGTCACGCCGTTCGTCTTGTTGTTGAAGCGCTCGGGATGCAGACGATAAAAGTCGGGGGCGAGGCTGGTCGTGACGAGTTTCGAATGCAGCTCGGCCACACCGTTCACTGAATGGCTTCCGGCCATGGCGAGATTGGCCATGCGCACTTCGCCGTCGGCGATGATCGAGACGTTGTGCTGCATCGTCACGTCGCCGGGAAAACGGCGTTCGACTTCGGCGAGCAGGCGGCGGTTGATTTCCTGAATGATCTGCAGGTGCCGCGGCAGCACGCGATTCATCAGTTCATACGACCACCGCTCCAGCGCCTCCGGCAGCAGGGTGTGATTCGTGTAGCCGCACGTGGCGGTCGTGATCACCCACGCTTCTTCCCACGGCATGCGGTGGTCGTCGACGAAGAGCCGCATCAGTTCCGCGACGGTGAGCGCGGGATGCGTGTCGTTCATCTGGATCGCCACTTTGTCCGCGAAGTTGCTGAGCGATTCGTGCGTCTGTCGATACCGCTTCACGATGTCGCGCACCGAACAGGCGACGAGGAAGTACTCCTGCAGGAGACGCAGCTCTTTGCCCGCGGCGACGATGTCGGAGGGATAGAGCACCTTCGAGATCGACTCGCCGGTGATCTTCTCGTGCACCGCGCGGATGTAGTCGCCGCTGTTGAAGATGCCGATGTCGAACTGGTCGGATGCACGCGCGGAGAAGAGGCGCAGCACGTTCACGGTCCGTCCGCCGTAACCAACGATGGGCATGTCGTGCGGCACGCCGACGATCGTTTTTGTGTCGGTCCAGCGCGGCGCGTAAACGCCCCCTTCATTGGTGTGAGCGATGGTGCCGAACACCGGAATCGCAACCGCTTCGTCATCGCGCGCGATGAGCCACGGCGAGCCGCCTTCGAGCCAGTGGTCGGGCTTTTCGTGTTGATAGCCGTTCACGAAGCTCTGGCGAAAGAGGCCGAATTCGTAGTTGATGCCGTAGCCGAAGCCGGGCAGGTCGAGCGTGGCCATCGAGTCGAGAAAACAAGCTGCGAGACGGCCGAGGCCTCCGTTGCCTAATGCGGCGTCATGTTCGAGAGCCTGCAGTTCTTCGAGATCTTCTCCGAGCTCGCTGAGCACCGTCCGCGCCTCGTCGTAGATGCCGAGGTTCGTGAGGTTGTTGCCGAGGGCGCGGCCCATGAGGAACTCCATGGAGAGGTAGTAGAGGCGCTTCGCATCCTGCTCGCGATACCGCCGCTCGCTCTCGCGCATCGCATCGAGCGACGGACGGCGCACTGCAGCGGAAAGCGCATCGAGGCGCTCGCGCGGCGGCGCCTCGTTCCAGATGCGGCCTTTCGCAAACCGGAGAAACGACTCGATCCCTTCGCGCAGGTGAATGTGCCCGCGCGAAACGTTTGCATCCTTTTTCAC
>JALYOB010000260.1 GCA_030857085.1 Acidobacteriota bacterium
CTCGACTTCGCTCGGCATGACACAAGGGGACGCGCCAGGCCACACGCAAAAGGTCAACCGAACCGCAGCACCCACTCCACCACCCGCCCCATCGCATCCTCCCATTCAGTCTCCGAAAGGAAATGCGTCGCGCCCGCATACTGGTGATACGCGAGGCGTTCGGGCGCGGCGGCGTAGCGTGACTGCAGCGCGTCGTGAAATGCGCGCGCATCGTGCGGCGGCACGTTCTCGTCATTCCGCCGTGAGCGACAGCAGCGCCCGCGGAAAGTACGAATCGGCGAGCGAGAAGTCGGGGGCGCCGAGGAGCGAGACCGCGGCAGTGATGCGCGGGTCAGCGACCGCGCCGCGGTACGTGATGTAGCCGCCGAAGGAGATGCCGCACAACGCGACGCGTTCGACCTGCAGCGCATCGACGATCGACGCGATCTCGGCCACCGACTCGTTCACCAGTTGCAAGAGCAGCGGCTCGATCACGTGACGCGGCGGTGCGAAGCGTTCCTCGAAATCGGGGAGGCGGCGTTCGCCGTGTCCGGCTGCGTCGATGCCGATCGCGCGGATGCCGGCGCGGGCGAAGCGTTCGAGCTCCGGAAAGTGCGTCTCCTTTGAGACACCGAGGCCGTGGTACCAGAGGAGCGTAGCGCGCGGCTCGCCGTCGGGCGTCGCGATCAGCGCCGGAGCGGTGCCCAACTTCGTGTGCAGTACCTTCATCGCCTAAAACAAAAACGGCGCACCGTGAGGTGCGCCGCTTCACTCCACTTCGCAGCTTGCCGTTTACTTGGAGGCTGCGCGCTTCGAGGCCGCCGCGAGGCGGGACTTGTAGCGGTCGGCGGTGTTGTCTTTGATCAACCCGCTCTTGGCCGCTTTGTCGATGACCGAAAAGCTGGTGGACAACGTCTCTTTGTCCGCGTCGCCGCCCGCGATGGCCGTACGGGCCTTCTTGAGCGCGGTACGCAGCGTCGACTTGCCGGCGCGATTCCGCGCCTTCCGCTTTTCGGCCTGCCGTCTCTGCTTCTCGGCCGAGGCAATATTCGCCATGAAAATGCTCCTGCTGACTGATGAATTGAATCGAAGGCGCACCGTCCGGGCGCGCCCTTCACTGGTAAACGGCTGATTCTACTTCGTTTCGATGCCGAGCTGCTTGAGTTTCTGTCGCGCCAGCCCCGCTTCCTGCGACTTCGGATGCTCGTGCACCACGTACTGGAGCTGCACAACTCCCTGTGCTTTCTCGCCGACGCTGATGTACGCGTAGCCCTTCTTCAGCAGGGAACCCGGAACCTTGTCGGATTTCGGGTATTTGTTGACCACGGCGTCAAACTGCGCAATGGCCTCGCGATATTTCTTCTGCGAAAAGAGACTCTCGCCGATCCAGTACGCCGCGTTGTCCGCGAGGTCGGAAGTGGGCGCCGCGTCGAGGTAGTCGCGGAAGCCGTCGATGGCGAGGTCGAAGTTGCCGCGCTGGTAGTCGCGGTACGCGGCCTGATACGTCTGCATCGGGTCCATGGCCGGCGTTGCGGCCGCGGGCACCGTCACCTGACTCGTGGCCGGAGTGCCCGCCGCCGTCGCGGTCGCCGCGGCCGCGGCAGCAGCAGCGCTCTGCTGGATCGTGGTCACGTTCGTGCGCAGGTCTTCCATGTCGCGCCGCGTCTGTGAGATCTGCGTCGACATCTCGTCGAGGCGATGCGTCGCGTCTTCGATCGCGCCCTGCGTGCTCTGCACGCGATCTTCGATGTCGGCGACTTTCGTCACCAGCGTCGCATTCGACTTGAGCAGCATCTCAGTCTGCTCGGCGATGCGCACGTTGACGTTCTGCACTTCTTCTTTGCTCGACGCGGTGCGCTTGACGTTCGCGAGCTCTTCCTG
Organism: Acidobacteriota bacterium; assembly: GCA_030857085.1. GTDB lineage: Bacteria > Acidobacteriota > Thermoanaerobaculia > Gp7-AA8 > Gp7-AA8 > QHVT01. The sequence goes on from JALYOB010000260.1 coordinate 1,861, forward strand.
CAGCTCGGCGATCTGGCGCTGCGCGGCTTCGAAGTCGGAAGTCGAAACGCAGCCGGACGCGGCGAGTGCCGCGCCCAGCGCGATGAGGGATCGGAGGATTTTCATCGTCTATCTCACGAGGACGAGATGGCCGCGGCGATTCTGCGCGTACGCCGATTCGTCGTGGCCTTCGTTGAAGGGACGCTCTTCGCCGTAGCTGACCGTGCGGATGCGGCCCGCGTCGACGCCGAGGGTGACGAGATAGTCGCGCACCGTGTTGGCGCGGCGGTCGCCGAGGGCGAGGTTGTACTGCTCGGTGCCACGTTCGTCGCAGTGACCTTCGACGAGAAGGTTGTAGCTCGCGCCTTCGCGGCCCTTGAGCCAGGTCGCCGATGCGCCGAGCGCGGCCTGTGCGTCATCGCTCAGGTTCGCCTCGTCGTAGTTGAAGAACGCGTCGCGGATGTAGCCCTTGTTCTGCACGTAGCGATTGAGCTCTTCGATGTCGGCGGGGAAGGTCTCGGAGACCGGCGACTCTTCGGTCACGAAGTCTTTCGTTTCGGCGACGCGATCGCTCGTATCCGTCGGTTGCGCGGGCGGCGGCTCGATGTTCGGCGCGGCGCTTTCGGTGGTCTGCGGAACCGTGTTCACTTTCGCCGGCGTCTTCTTGTTGCGGCATGCGGGCGCGGCGATGACGAGCAGCACCGCGAGCACCATGAGGGTCAGATTCGAGAACTTCTTCATTGCTGATTCACTCCCTTTCTCGATGATAAGCATTATTCAGGTTTCTTCGACCAGTCCGCGCCTTTGTTCTCGCCGTTGAAGGTGAGCTGCAGCAGCTCGGAGCCGTCGGCGCGCATCCGGTAGACCTGCCACGCGCCGCTGCGATTCGACTGGAAGGCGATCCACTGTCCGTCGGGCGACCACGTCGGCTGTTCGTTCGAACCTTCGCCCGCGATGATGTGGCTCTCATTGGTGATGAGGTTGGCGATGCGGATCTGAAAGCGGCCGTTGACGCGCGAGGTGTAGGCGAGCTTTTCGCCGTCGGGCGAGAAGACGGCGTCATCGTTCCAGTTGCCGTCATAGGAGATGCGGCGGACGTTCGTCCCTTCCGCATCCATGACGTAAATCTGCGGCGAGCCGCTGCGTCCGGAGGTGAAGGAGATCTGGCGTCCGTTCGGGCTCCACTCGGGCGTCGACTCGATCGACGAGGTGGTGGTGAGGCGGCGCAGGTTCGAGCCGTCGTCTTTGATGAGATAGATGTCGGGATTGCCGCGCACCGAGCCGACGAAGGCGATGTCGTTGCTGATCGGCGAGAAGGTCGCGGAGGTGTTGAGGGCGAGGCCGCTGTTGATGCGCATCCGTCCGCCGCCGCGGCGATTGATGATGTACATGTCGCTCGTGCCGCGCGCGAACGAGGTGTAGACCATCCGTTCGTTGTCCGGCGACCAGCTCGGCAGGATGGACAGCGCGCCGTGACGCGTGATCTGGCGCTGATTGAGGCCGTCCCAATCCATCAACCAGATTTCCCACTGTCCGGTGCGATTCGATGCAAAGGCGATCTGGGAGAGGAAGACGCCCGGGCGATTGTTGAAGGTTTTGATCAGCTCATTCGCCAGCATGTGCGCCGTCCGCGAAAGCGCCGCCTCGGGCGACCGGTAGCGTTTGCGCAATTGCGTGGCTCCGCTCTGGTCGATGAGCCTCGCTTCGACGACGTACTCTTCCCCTTCGGCCCAGACGTTGAGCTGCAGGTGGAACTGCGCATTGATGCGCTTCAGCACGTCCGGCGTGATGGGCACTCCCGGCGGCAGCGGCGCGAGCGCGAAGATGCCGGAGTAGGCGATGTCGCGTGTGAGCGGCCCGAAGAACGACTCGCGCACACGCTCGCGCGACACCGGCGAGGGCGCCGCCGCGCCGACCGGATTGAGCTCCGGAAAGGGAATGGCGAAGCGGATGATCTGCGCCGCCTGCTCAGGGGTCATGGTGGTGGTGATGTCGGTTTGTGCGTTCGCAACGGTCGCGATTGCGAGCATTGCGAACGCAGTAGCGAGTAGCGAGTGGCGAGTTGCCAGGGCCTTGTCGCCCGGGCGGAAATGCCCTGGCAACACGCTACGCGCCACACGCCACAGCGAATCGAAGATGAGCTTTTTCATTTGAAAGTTAAATGCACTCCCAGATAAGTGCCGTTGTATCCGAACGGCAGGGGGTTGAGGGGACTGGAACTGCGAACGGAGCTGAGGGCGGCGCGGTCGAAGGTGCCGTTGCCGCTGGAGGTTTCGACTTTTGCGTCGGTGATGGTGCCGTCGCGATTGATGCGGAAGTAGATGATGGCGGCCGTGCCGGCGGCGACCTGCGGGCGGAACCAGTTCGTGCCGATGCGGCGCTGCATGCCCTGAATGTAGATCGTGTACGGGAAATCGCCCCCTTCCAGTCCGGTGGCGCCAATGCCGCCGACGGGAACGTCTGCGGTCGACGTAGCCCCGGCGGGTAATGCAGGCGTCGCGGGCGGCGCGGCCGTCTTCGCAACCGGCGGCGTCTCCGAGCCTTTCTTCGTCGATTTGCCGAACGGCGAGAGGGGCACTGTATTTTTCTCGACTACAGCTGGCTTTTCCGTCGCGACCGGTTTTGGTTCATCGATGCGCGGCTTCGGCGGTTCGATTTTCGGCTCCGCCTTCGGCGCCTCGACCGGAGGGGGGATCGGTTTCGCCGCGGGCTTCGCGGCAGCAGGGGGAGCGGAGACGCTCCGCGAGATTGGGGCGAACTGCACGTTGATCATGTTCGCCGCTTTCGGCGGAGTCGCGTGCAGTGTGGCGTAGACGGCCACGCCGGTGAGCGCGACGTGCATCACGATCGACACGGCGAGCCCGACGCCTGCGCCGCGATCGAGCCGCGCGCGCTGCGCCAGGACGTCAGCGACGCCGTCGCGCATTGCCGTTCTCTCCCGGTTTCGTGATCATGCCGAGCTGTTGCACCCCCGCCCTGTTCATCACATCCAGCACCGCAACCACGCGCCCGTACGGCACGCCCTGATCGGCTTCGAGCAGCGCGCGCTTGATGCGTTTGGCGCGCAGCATCGGTCCGAGGGTCAATTCTAAGTTCTCTGAGCCAACGGCTGTACCGTCGACATAGACCGCACCCGCGGCTGTTACCGTAATTTTCGTCGGATTGTTCGACGCGAGCTCGAAGCTCTTTCCTTCCGCCGCCGGCAAGGCCACGTCGATGCCCTGCGTGAGCATCGGCGCCGTGACCATGAAGATGATCAGCAGCACGAGCATGACGTCGACCAGAGGCGTGACGTTGATCTCCGCCATGTCGCCGAGGTCGTCGGATGAATCGAAGCGAAAAGCCATTGTGGTTTGTGGTTGTCCGTTGTCCGTTTGACGTGGCGTTAGGCTTTGGGCGTTGGGCGTTTGGGGTGTTTCGTGCGATGCACCCCAAACGCCTAACGCCCAGAGCCCAACGCCATTATCGATTGTCCCTGATCCGCGCGTTCATCCGAGCTGCACCCTGAACGGAGAACGGACAACGGACAACTCGTTAGACGCGAAGCGTCTAAGTGAAGTTCCTCTCCGTCAGATTCAGAAACTCCAGCGTAAAGTCTTCCATCTCGCCGCGGGCGGCGCGGAGCCGGGCGACGAAGTGGTTGTAGGCGAGGAGGGCGGGGATGGCGGCGAACAGACCCGCGGCGGTGTTGATGAGCGCCTCGCTGATCCCGGGCGCGACCGCGGTGATGGAGGTCGAGCCGGTCGCGCCGATGTTGCCGAATGCGCCCATGATTCCCCACACCGTGCCGAAGAGGCCGATGAACGGTGCGGCGGCGGCGGTGGTGGCGAGGAAGGGGACGAAGCGGGAGAGGCGTGCGGTCTCGATGCGTGACGCTCGGATGAGCGAGCGCTCGACGCTGCTCAGCGACTTCACCGTCTGCCGCGCCTCGGTATGTGCGATCTGCGCTTCGATTTCCGCATAGCCGGCGCGGAAGAGGCCGACGAGCGAGGAGTGTTGTAGCGCGCCGAGTGCCGACTGCACGTCCGCGAGCCGTTTGGCCTTGCGGAAGATGGGCATGAAGCGGCGGGACGCGCGTTGCGAGCGGGAGAACCTTTGCGACACCGCGATCGTCACAGCCCACGACAAAACGGAGAAGAGCAGCAGGATTCCGAGAACGGTTTTCCCCACCCACCCTGTATGTAAAAACGCCGTCCAGAGTTCCACGGCGCGGAGGGTAGCACGACGCTATACTGAATATGACGATGCGACGCTTGTCCCTGATTCTGTTTGTTTTGCTCGTTGCGGCGAGTGCGTTCGCGCGTGATTCGGAAGCGAACGGTCACTGGAGCGGCACGCTGCAGGTGGAAAGCGGACCGCTGACCGTGAACGTGCGTCTGCTCCTCACGCCGCGCGGCTGGCGCGGACGCATTTCGTTTCCGTCGCAGGAGATCAACGACCTCCCGCTCGAACGTGTCGACGTCGCCGATGGTGCCGTGCACTTTCAGGTAGCAGGACTGCCGGAGAAGACGACCTTCGAGGGCAAGCTGACCGGCGAGACGATCGACGGCACGTATACGCAGGGAGCGCAGAGTTTCGCGCTGAAGCTCAGCCGCGCTCCCGAACCCGCTGCGGTAAAGTAGTCGCGCTCCGTATGACCCCGTAGCTCAGGTGGATAGAGCAGGAGTTTCCTAAACTCTTGGTCGGAGGTTCGAGTCCTCTCGGGGTCACCAATTCATGGAGCGAGTGGCGCGTGGCGAGTTGCCAGAGCTTTGTCGCTCGGGCGATGACGCCCTGGCAACTCGCTACTCGCCACTCGCT